>JAQVQN010000359.1 GCA_028701555.1 Kiritimatiellia bacterium
CGCGAGAACACGCACAAGGGATACAGCATGCAGATGTTCAGCCGCGACGAGGGCGTGACGTGGAGCGAGCCTGTGGACACGGCGTGGGGGTTGACCGGTGACCGCCACATGGGCGTTTACGCTCCGGACGGGCGGCTGGTGATCGCTTTCCGCGACCAGGCGCCGCTCTCGCCGACCAAGGGTCACTTCGTGGCGTGGGTGGGGACATACGGCGATATCCGGCAGGGCCGTCCGGGGCAGTACCGCATCAAGCTGTTACATGGCCACAAGCTTTTCGACCTCGGTTATCCGGGCATGGAGCTGTTGTCTGACGGCACGATCCTTGCGACGACCTACGTCAAGTACTGGGATGACGCGCGCAAGCACTCCGTGGTCTGCACACGCTTCCGGCTCTCAGAGGCCGACGCACTGTTGAAGTAACGGCAGCGTTAAAGAGTCCCCGATAATTCAAGGCGTCTCCTGGTCAAGAATCTCGCGCACCTTGCGCGCAAGGGCGTTTAGGCTGACGGGCTTGCTTAAGAAATTGACGTTCTCCTCCAGGATGCCGCGGTGCGCAATAACGTTCGCGGTATAGCCTGACATGTAGAGGCAACGCAGTGCGGCGTGATCAGTGCGCAGGCGTTCAGACAGTTCACGGCCGTTCATGCCGGGCATGACCACATCCGTAACCAACAGATCTATCAGGTGTTGATGATCTGCGGCCAGCAGCAAGGCCGTATCGGGAGATTCCGCAGGGATGACATTGTAGCCGAGCTGCACAAGGAATCGGCACATTGATTCGCGTATGGACTTCTCGTCCTCCACCAGCAGGATGGTTTCAGAGCCTCGAATGTTCTCTGTGTTTAGGTCAGGTTCCGTCTGCATTCCCGGAGCATCCGTGGTGACTGGCAGGTATATGCGGAAAGTCGTGCCTTTATCCGGCTCGCTGTAGACGTTGATAAAGCCGTTGTTTTGCCTGACGATGCCGTAGACGGTGGCCAGGCCTAGGCCGGTGCCTTCTCTGACGGTTTTGCGGGTGTAGAACGGCTCGAAAATATTAGAAATGGTTTCCTGATCCATGCCGCAGCCGTCATCGCTGACAGCCAGCATGACATAATCCCCAGGCTCGGTTTCGGCATGTTGCTGGCAGTAATCCGTCGAGATGGCAACATTCGCCGTTTCGATGGTGATCTTGCCGGTTCCGGCGATCGCTTCACGCGCATTTACACAAAGATTGGTAAGAATCTGATCGACTTGGCTGGGGTCGATCTTGACCGGCCAAAGGTTATCTGCGGGAAGCCAGACCAGGTCAATGTCTTCGCCGATCAGGCGCGGCAGCATCGTGAGCATGTTTGCGACTGACCCGTTCAGGGCGATCACTTTTGGCGCGACAGTCTGCCTGCGCGCGAAGGCCAGAAGTTGGCGGGTCAGGTCGGCAGAGCGTTTGACTTCGCGCAAGACATCGTCCAGCAACTCGCGGGCAGGCAGGTTGTCCGCGATCATTTCCCGGCACAGCTCGGTGTAGCCCATGATGCCCATCAGCAGGTTGTTGAAGTCATGCGCCACGCCGCCTGCCAGACGGCCGATTGAGTCCAGCTTCTGCATCTGCGCTATCTGTGTTTGAAGAGACTCGTACTCCTTCTTGACGCGCAAGCGTTCAGATATGTCGCGGGTGGTGCCCTGCAGCAGCACAGGTTCGCCTGCAGCGTTAAAGATAACCCGGCCGTGCACTTCGATAGGCACAGGCGCGCCGTTCTGATGCAGGATGTGCGATTCGAATATGACGCCGGAATTATTCGGCCCCTTGGCTATTTCCTGCGTGATGATTCTTGTGAGTTCGGAAAGGTGCGTTTCATCGAAATGTTTGGACAGGTGTGTTCCGACAAACTCCTCAGGTTTATACCCGGTCAAGTTTTCGGTGGCGGGATTCGCATATGTAAAGATAAGGTCAGTGTTCATGGCCCAGATCATGTCCAGCGTTTGTTCGGCCAGCAGGCGGTGTTTATGTTCGCTCTCTGCCAGAGCTTTAATTACCTTGCGCAGATCTGCGGTGCGAGCGGCTACCTGCTGCCGCAGGTTCCATGACCAGGCCATTGCCAGCAGCGCGACAAGCAGTAGGGGCATTGCCACATAAAACACATATTTAAAAGCCGAACGCCAGCCTGCTGCGGTCTGTTCGTAGACGCTCAGCCAACGGTCGTAGATCTGCTGGTACTCGCCGCTGGCTCTGACTGCAGCCAAGCCCTCGCTGAACTGCGCCAGCAGTGCCTGGTGCCCATTAGGCACGGCGTAGCAATAATCGGCGGCATAAAAGGTTTGGTTGCCGAGAACCAGGTTTTGCCAGCCGTGTTTTTTTATGAAATACAATGCGTTCTGGCGCGTGGCGAGGCCGCAGGCATGCCGCCCTTCGGCAACAGCGCGCACGACATCCTCCTGAGATGCCACAGTGGTAATATTTGCCTCTATGTTGCGCGAGCGCAGTTCGTCAAGTATGGCATCCTCGGCTTGAATAACCAAGTCGCGACCGGCGAGGTCGGCGAATGCGACCGGCGGTTTACCTGATTTTTTTCGCATGACGCTTACGCAGTGCACCACATGATAGCGCGGGCTGAAGTCCAGAACCTTCTCGCGCTCATGCGAGTAGAACATGCCTTGGATGGCATCGATCTCGTTATTGCGCAAAGCCTCGACGGTTTGAGGCCAAGGCGCCAAGCGCACACGGACATCGATGCCCACTTCACGTGCAATGGCACGGGTAAGTTCCACTGTAAAACCCTGCGGCCGGCCGTGGCTGTCCAGATATTCGAAAGGCGGGTAATTGTGGTCGCCGCCGATGATGATTGGGCGGTTGGAAGGCAGTTCAAGGGCAGCGAACCATTTTGCGTGCAGGCGGCGATGGGTTCCGTCTGCGACGGCCAAGGCTAAGCCTTCGTTCAGTAAAGCCAGCGTTTCGCTGCCGCCTTTTTTCACGGCAAAGCAGAATTGCTGGGAAAAACCTTGGATCGGTGCGTTTACGATGCGCAGTCCCTTAAGTCTGGTTTCGGACATAATGCGTATGGCCACCAAGCGCTGCACAACTACAGCGTCGCAGCCGCGTGCGGCCAGCGCATGGAAAGCGTCGGAGAAGGTTGGTGTCGCAAAAAGCTCAACGCCGTAATCGCCGCGCCGCATAAACTCCTCGGCGTTGTCGCCGCGCATCACGCCGACGCGCTTACCGCGCAGGTCGGACAGAGTCTGAATGCCAGACGTGTCCTCGCGGACGACTATGGCAC
>JAQVQN010000360.1 GCA_028701555.1 Kiritimatiellia bacterium
TGGTGACGAGGAAGGGTGTGAATCCCAAACGCATTTATATCTTGAGGCCCGGCAAGGCGAGAGCTGGGTGCAGGTTCGGCGGTCGACGTTAACGGCAAGGGCCTGCCCCCTTTGCCCGCTTGCACCGGACGCTCGGGCGGCAGCTACGGCGGACGCATCCAGATCGCGGCTGATTTGATGACGCTGGACGGTGCGCTGCGCGCGAACGGCAACGACGGTTGGTACCGGTTGGCCGGCGGCAGCGGCGGATCGGTCGTGTTGGGCGCCGGAGTCCTTTCGGGCAGCGGTGCCATTCAGGCGAACGGCGGGGTGAACGGCAGCGAGAGCGGCGCCGGCGGCGGCGGCATGGCGGTCACGGTCAACGGTCTTGACGGCTGGCGCTACACGCTCGAACGGCGCGAGAGCCTGACCGAAGGAGAATGGCTGCCGGTGCCGGGCCAGACGGAAATCCTGTGTGAAACTGGTGGTCCGCTGGTCTTAACCGACGCTACGGTCCTGCCGCAGGCCTTCTACCGGGTGGTGAGTGAACCGTAGAGCCTGTCGCCGCCAGCTTTATGGCTTCAGGATCGCATCGCCGTCGTAGACCTTGTCGGCGTCGAAACGCATACGGGGATCAGGACATGACGCGGGGTGGCCGATGGCAATGGCCCCGACAGGCAGACAGTCGCACGGGAAGTCCAGCGCCTCGTGAAGCGCAGCGATGCGTTCCTCGCGCGGATGGATGCCGAGCCAGCAACTGCCAAGCCCCAGCGCGTTTGCCGCGAGCAGGATGTTCTCGATAGCGGCTGAACAGTCTTGCAGCAGGTAGGATAGGCTTTCCGCGTGTGCGCGTTTTTGATAGCCGCAGACGATGATGCCAAGTGGCGCGTCCGCTAGGAACCCGCCGTTGGGCAGGCAGGCTGCAACAGCCTTGCGGGCTGGTGCCTGACGCAGAACGATGAAGGCCCAGGGGTCGCGACAGCAGGCCGATGGCGCGGCCATCGCGGCCTTCAGCATGGACTGGATGTCGGCCTCCGCAACCGGTTCCGGGGTGAAGGTGCGGACACTCCGGCGTGTCCAAATGAAGTCAAGTTTAGGATTCATGTTTGTTCCTTTCGTCACTTTGCCAAGCTCCTCGGAATCTATTGCGCTGACAGTGCTGATTCACAAAGAAATGCGGGTTCAAAGCGGGTTTGTAGAACCAGACTAGACTGGCACTATTTCGCTTCGGGGATGCCGCAGGCCTGCATCGCGGCGAGCAGGTGTGCGCGCGCGTCAAGGTAATCTTTCGGCCCGACATACTCCAGCACCAGCGGCGCGTGTGGCGTGCGCTGGTTCGCCAGAGTGACGAACCGCTTGTAGTCGACATCACCCTGGCCAGCGGCAACACCGCGGCTGGTGTGATGCTTGCGGTCTTTGGCGTGCAGACAGTCGATCCACGGCGCGAGCTGGTTGAACATCTCGTCCAGATCATTAATCTCGATCAGGTTGGCTGGATCCAGCAAGACGCGCAGGCGGGGGGAGTTAAGTTCCTCCATGAAGAGCCGCACACGCTTCGCGCTGGCAAAGAAGCTTTGAAAGTACGGCTCGAAAAGCACTTTGGCGTCGTGCTTTTCAGCAAGATCCCCGAGGCGGCGCGCGGTTGCCACCATACGTGGCCACACCTCGTCCTGAAAATGCAAAGGAACACGCGGCGCGGACACGGTCTCGTCGTGAAAGTGGCCGGCCTCATTGATGAAGGTGCGCACGTTCATGTGTCCGCCGACCTCCATCATGGCCTCGAAGTAGGCCAGGTTGGCGTTCACTTCGGCAGCGTCGGGATGGATCAGGTTGGTGTAGACTCCAATGCTGTGTATCTCTAGGCCGGCATCACGGTAGATCGCAGCGATCTCACGGCAGCGCTCCGGGGTCAGGCTTGAGAGGTCGGAGCGTCCGTTGAACTTCCAGAACTTGCTGTCAGTCTGCGACAGGAACAACTGCACGGTGGTGATTCCCGCACCAGCCAGTTCCTTGGCCAGCGCGGCATTGGTATATCCGGGGAAACCGAATGTCGTGATTCCAACTTTAAGCCCGGTTTTCGCGGCCGGTGCGTCCCCGCCTGCCGCAACTGAGGCCAGTCGGCAGGTCGCCGCCGCAGCGACTATGGCTTGAAGACAGCTACGGCGCGAAATAGTGGCGTGTGTAATTTTCATGATAGATGCATCTCTTTTACAAATAAACTTAATTTAGGATCATATCACAAAGCACACGAATTGGAAATAATGGAGTCGCGAATCTTGTGGCTGGGCGTCAGTCACTCCGCGCGCCACATAACCGGCAGACTCGTTTCGACAACAGGCTTGCCGCCGACCTTACGCCATTTCACCGTCACAGCCTCTGTCGGCGAGACCGGGATCGTGCCCTCCGCCCATTCCAGCGGCAAGTCCGCAGACGGGCAAACTAAGACCGTCTTCGACTTCCGGTCGATTTTAACGACGCCGAGAGCGTTCCTGACAATGACCCAGGCCGCCTGGGACGCGAAACCGTGGTCGGCGCTATACCCGGAATCCACGTCAACGCTTTCCCACAAAGTGCCGGTCCGTTCGGCCATCGGCAGACAGCACGCCTTGACCTCGTCTAGGGCGCGCACTGCAAGGCGGGCGTCCGTCAGTATGCCGAACCTGAGGCTGTAGCCGAAAAGCATGTTAGACGGCCATATTTTCGGCCAGACGCCCTCCGCCCGCTTCGGGCCAAGTTCACCAATCACCCGAGACCATAGATCCGGATACCGCTCCTGCGTAGCTGTCCCAGAGAAAAACGCGAAGTACTGACACGCCTCGGTGCAGTCGCCGGGAAACTCCAGGGTTCCGTCCGCGCGGCGGACCGCATTGTCACGGAACCACTCCCCGTTCCATGACTGGGCGCGGATAGCCTCGCGCACCCGTTCCGCCTCTTCGGCGCAATCCTTGCGACCGTAAACCGCCGCAAACGCGTCCAGAAACTTCGCGTAGGTCATGTTGGTCGCGTAGCTGATTCCTTTCACAAATTGCGCCGCCTTGGACCACTCGACAAAAACCCATCCCGGAAGATTCTCCAGAAGTCCGTCGGCGTTGCGGCTCTTGCGGAACCAGGCGAGGAGCCCTTCCGCCTTCGGGCGGAACATCTCGGCCATCTCCGCATCTCCGCTGCGGTCAACGTATTCCGCCAGCTCGATGACGGACCACAATCCGAAATTGGGGATCCAGTGCGGCTCGGAAAGCACGACATCCGCCGGATAGCACATCGGGATC
>JAQVQN010000361.1 GCA_028701555.1 Kiritimatiellia bacterium
GAAGGTTAAAAAAGGACATAAATAAAATAATAGAGGATATAGACTCTTTTGGTCAAATTGATATGCTGTGAGCAATTCGTGAAAAGGTGCTGTGTTTCGCGAAGGAGTTAGTGTTGTGATTCGGCGTGAATTTTTGAGCGCGACAATAAAGGGGGTGCGGATTATGGATGAGAAAAAGGCGGTTTTTGCAGGAATTGACGAACGCGAGTTTGAGGACCGGATCAAGCGTGTGCAGGCGCAAATGGCTAAACAGGGCATCGACGCGCTGCTGGCGTTTTCCACCGAGGCGGAGCCTGCGCTGGTCCGGTATTTTTCCGATTACTGGCCGAGTTTTGAGACTGCGGCAGTCTTGATCCCGGCAGAGGGCACGCCGGTGCTGCTGATCGGCCCCGAGAGCTTGACTTATGCCGGGGCGCGCTCCAAAATCAAGGAAATCCTGCAACTTATGGATTTCCGAGAGTCCTCCCAACCCGATTATCCGGGGTCGGCATTGCCGACCTGGTCGGATGTCCTGAAACGGTGTCCGGCCGAAAGGCTTGGCATCGCGGGCTGGCACATGTTTCCCCATGCGATTTTCAACAATCTCGAAAAGGCCTTCACGGGCAAGGCGATCGTCGACGCTGACGCGGTCGTGCGGTCGGTCATGATCACCAAAACCAGGGCGGAACTCGATTGCCTGAGGGAAGCGGCGCGGATTTCCGAAATCGGATTGAAAGCTGTTCTGGATGAGATCCGGCCGGGCATGACCGAAATCCAAGTGGCCGGTCTGGCCACTGCCGCGATGCTGCAAAACGGCGCCGAGGCCACGGGTTACCCCGTATGGTGCTGCAGCGGGCCGAACTCCCGGCAGGCCATCAGCCGGCCCACGCACCGCGCGATCCGCTGCGGTGAGATCGTGCAGGTGTGCGTGGGCGCCAAAGTGGCGGGATACAGCGGCAGCATCGGAAGGCCTCTCGTGCTGGGACAGTGCGATGACGCTACACGCCGTTTTCTGGAGGTGGGCAGGGATGCCGAACTTATGACGATCGACCTGATGCGCGGCGGGACGCCTGCGGCAGAAGTCGCGCGGCAGGTGCACGGTTTCATCCGTAAAAGCGGGTATGGAGAAACGATCCTGTACGGCCCCGCGCACGGTTGCGGTCAGATGGAGTGCGAATACCCCTTTGTCGAGACATCCTCCACGTTCGATCTGGCGGAGGGCATGACCTTCAACGTCGACATTTTCTTGGCGGACAAAGAGAAAGGTTTCCGGTGGGAGGACGCGGTGATCATCACCGCCGGGGCGGCTGAACCGTTGTCATCGCTGCGCCGCGAGACCGCGCCGCTGCCGGTGCAGGAAGGGGGGCGGGCATGATCATCGATATCCACGGCCATCTAGGCAATATCAATTTCGCGCCGTTTTGGGCGGCGGACGCCGCGCGGCTGGAGCAGTACGCGACCGAGGCAGGGGTGGACCGGATCTGCGTGTCATCGGCGCGGGCCATCATGTACGACACGGCAGAGGGAAACCGCGAGTTGGACGCGGCCCTGAAACAGACGACGAAGTTGCTAGGGTATGTGACGGTCAATCCGATGTTCCCGGAAACGCTCCATGACGTGGATTTTGTCGACGGAAATCCGAAGTGGATCGGCGTCAAAGTTCATCCTGATTACCACGGCTACCATGTCGCATCAAGTCTGGCCCGGGACTTTTTGGACACGGTCGCCGAACGCGTTCCGCTCATGCTTTTTCATGTGTCATGCATGCCGGGCACGGGGTTTGCCGACGCCGGCGCGATCTTGGATTTGGCGGAACGCCATCCCCGCACCCGGATCGTCATGGCGCACCTTGCCGGTATTTTCCAAAACGCGGTCTACCCGTATTTCCCCAACCTGCAGGGGCTGGAAAAGGTTGCGGAACGTCATCTGGACAACGTCTATGTGGATACAGCTCATACGCTCATGTACGTGTATCCCGGCGTGATGGAAAGGATGGTAGAGTTGCTGGGGCCGGAGCATATCGTGTTCGGCACCGACGTGCCGTTGCAGGGGCCGATGCAGATGCGGTTCGCCCTGGAGATCATCCGGGCGCTGAAGCTGCCGCCGGCCGATATCGGACTGATGCTCGGAGGCAACGCTGAAATGATTCTGCGCGGCAAACGGGATGCTTAGCCGGGATCAGGGGGAGGGTTGCTGTGAGTCGTGTTTACGGATGTGTTCTGGCGGTTGCGGCAGGTGTGACGCAAGGCGCGTTCCCGTTGCCGATGAAGTTTATGCCCGACTGGAAGTGGGAGAACATCTGGTTCGCCTTTTCTCTTTGGGGCTTTGTCGTGTTGCCGTGGATCTTGGCCTTCGCGACGGTGCCGGATCTTGCGGGAGTCTATGCCGCCACGTCTTGGAAAACGCTGGCCGTGACCGTTTGCTGCGGGTTGGCGTGGGGCATCGGAACGCTCTGCTTCGGGCTGGGGGTCAGAATGGTCGGCATGGCGTTGGGGTTCGCCCTCATGAACGGCATGACCGGCGCGTTCGGCACGCTGTTTCCCATGCTGGCGCGTCAGCCGGAGGCGTTCGGCACACCCGCGGGGCGGACGATTCTGGCCGGGGTTGTCCTGCTGCTGGTTGGAGTCGCGCTATGCGCCCTGGCCGGGCACAGGCGTGGCAGGTCGGATATGCGGTCCGGGCAAGCCGGGGCCAAAGACACGGCTCGGAACAACGTGTTCGCGCTCGGGTTGCTAGTCTGCGTGATCTGCGGCCTGACCTCGCCGATGCTGAACTTCGCGTTCGTGTTCGGGCAGGAGATAGTGCGGAGCGCGGAGGCGGCCGGCGCCGCGCCCGCGCACGCCAGTAATCCGGTCTGGTGCCTGACAATGAGCGCGGCCTTCATAACAACCTTGGCCGCCTGTCTTGCCAAAATGGTCCGCGACCGGGGCTGGCGCCGGTTTGCCGGCCATAATGCCGCTCGGTGCTGGGCGCTGAGCGGCGTGATGGGCGCGTTATGGGCGGGCGGCATCGCGCTGTACGGCGCGGGATTGTCGCGCCTCGGCACGTTGTCGGCATCGGTCGGCTGGCCCCTGCTGATGATCGCCACGGTCATGACCGGGGTGTTCTGCGGAATGGCTACAGGAGAATGGAAAGGCGTCGCCTTACGGCCGCGTCTGACACTGTTGACCGGACTGGTCACGTTAGCGGCGGCGGCCGCAGTGATCGGTATTGGGAATGCCCGGTAGCCTTGCGGTTTCTGCGTAGAAAGGAGATCGGAAG
>JAQVQN010000023.1 GCA_028701555.1 Kiritimatiellia bacterium
CGCTTACGAATTTCCGGATTATCAGCGCAAAAAACATCTAGGTACTGGTCGCCTAGTGATGTGCCTAGCTTAACGCTGAACTCGAAATTGCCGCCGGCATCGGTAATGCCTTCCGCAGGCGTGACTTGCAGGCCGGAACCCGCTTCCACCGGCACTGCCACCAGACTTATGCCTTGCATGGGATGTGGCTCGCCCTTGCCTCCCAACATTCCCGGGACAACTTTGCTGAGAAGCTCGACGCGCACGTTTTTAGCCAATGTCTCGCCTGGTAAACCGAGCTGAGTCTCCGGGGTCATGGAAATAATCTTATCCGGTTCCAAGCCTCTGGGTGCCCGGTCGCAACCTGAAAATGCCAATGCGGCCAAGATGCCGGGGAGAACATATAAGCGGCAGAAAAAGCGTATGCAAAAGGGCATGGAGCATCCTTTGACTTTTTTTGTAAAACAAATGATTATAATAAGGGCTGGCCTGCCGATAGACCATCAAAAAAAGATACGGATACGCAAAAACCGACACCCCATTAGGGCCACTAAGCAAGGCTCTATTGCTTTTGTGCGCATGCCTGATATTATGGTGGCCATGCAAGCGATTCCCGGTATCGGCGCGGCGGCGGATGACTACACGCCGTGGCGCGCTACAAAATTTTATGTGCCGCTGCTGATTCAGGCGCTTTCCCAAAGTCTCACCTATCCGCTGGTGGCGGCGGTCGTGTCGCACGGCGGCAACGGCGTTGTAGACCTTGCCGCCTTTGCGCAAGGTCAGGCTGTGATGTTCGTGATCGTAGCTTTGAGCGGCGGCATGCTGACCACCGGCATGGTGTTCGGACGCGGCGCAGAAGGCTTCCGCCAGTTCAGCATCCTGAACCGGAATTTCTGTCTGATCCTGACGTTCCTGCAACTTTTGGTCTATATGCCTCCGATCAACACACTGGTTTTTAAGACGGTGCTGGGGTTGCAGAGCCCTATGGACACCGTGGCTAGCGAGGTTCTGCTCTTGAGCGTGCCCATGCTGATCCTTGTAGTGATGCGCAACCAGCCGCTGGTGGTGCTTTACAACGCGCGCGCTGGCTTGGCGGTGAACCTGACCACACTCTTCCGCATCGGGCTGACAGCAGCGCTAGTCCCCGTGTTTGTGCGTTTGGGCTGGACCGGACACCGCATGGGCGTGTTGGCCATCACCATGCCGATCGCCTTCGAGACTCTGATCGCTTACCGGATGGCCCGACCTTTCGTCAGGCGACTTCAGCCTGAGATCGAGCCGCCAGCGGGCATCAAAGGACAGTTTCTTTTCAGCATGCCGCTCTCCTTCGGCGGGGTGCTGCTGGCGGTGTCTGGCTTCATGATCGGCGCCTTCATCACGCGTGCGCCGGAACCAGCCCGAATGCTGCCTATTCATTATATCACTATGGGTGTGGTCAATCCGGTCGGTTTCGCCGCACTGCGCATGCAGGCTGTGGCGATCTCTTTTCCGCCTAGCGACAAGCGCGATCACCGCGTTTTTCTGTTCGGTGTGATCTCGGGGTGCCTACTCTCGCTGGTGCCTTTGGTGGGACAGATGCCGGCGGTGGCGCGCTGGTACTTCGGGTCGATACAGAACCTGCCGACGGACGACATACCGCTGGCCATGCAGGCCATGCTATTGGTCACCATACTGCCGATTTTGCAGTCCCTGCGCGGCCATGCGGAGGGAATCGCTGCCTGGCGCCGCCGCCCCAATGCCGTGCTGGCTGGTCAGGCCATTTTCTTAGCTTCGCTGGTCTGCGCACTGTTCATCATGTTGAATTTGGGCGTGGGCGGATATAAGATGGGGGTGATTGCGATTATCATAGCCGTTGGCATGACTTTCCTGACTATCCGACTGGGATTGCTGTGGGCCGAGATGGAGGATGTTTTCGGCCATGCTCCGCGTGATGTCCGAAATCTGGAAGGCTGACGGCTGTATCGCGATTTATGCAAGAGGCTCGTCTTTTAGCAGCAGATCCATCAGCTTTGATCCCCAGAGCCGCCTGAGGCCGCCTTTCGGCGCGGAGATCTCGTCAAAGCTCTCGATATAGTCCGGCTCCACGCCCGGCTGATAGACCGCTACTGGCACGGGCGTACGGGTATGCTTGCCGGTGGCCAGCGGCACCGGATGGTCGGGCAGTACGCAATACGCCACGTCTGGGCCGGCCGCCTCCATGACACGGCCCACCAGACGGCGGTCAAAATCCTCGATGGCCTGGAGCTTTAGCTGCAGATCCTGTGCATGAGACACTTCGTCGATGGCTTCGACATGCACATACACGAAATCGTAACCGTCCGCCAACGCCTTGAGCGCGGCGTCGGCCTTACCCTCGTAATTGGTGTCAATGTAACCAGTGGCGCCGGGAACTCGGATCACATCCATGCCCATGCACGAGCCCAAGCCGTTGATCACGTCCACGGCAGAGATAACCGCCGCGCGTACGCCGTAGCGCTCGCAAATATTGTGGAGCGCACCGGACTTGCCGCCGCTCCACGGCCAGATGCCGTTGGCCTCGCGGCCCTTGAGCGCCTCAGCCGCGCGCGCGATCAGGTCGCGCAAGACCTCTGCGGTGTGGACGCCCTCGCTAGATTTGGTGCGCGGCAGATGCTTGTTCACCGGCTCGCCGTGGTTGTCGTCAGGCTTGTCGTAAGAGACATTCGCGCTGAACTCCGGCCCGGAGAGTATCAGCAAGTTGCGGTAGCTGACGCCCGCGTGGAAACGGACTTTTTCACTGCCCAGAGCCTCGTTAAGCAGTCGCACCGCCTCCTCTGCGTCAGCCTGAGAAATGTGTCCGCCGGAAAAATCGCGCAGTATGCCGTCTGCGTCGACAGTAACGAGATTCATGCGGAAGGCGATGTCCTCCGGCCCCAGCTTGATGCCTTGGCTGGCGGCCTCCAGCGGACCGCGGCCGCACATCTCGGTGGCCAGATCGCACCCCAGCACCGACATGTTGGCCACATCGCTCGATGTCGGAAAACCTTCCGGCAAGGTTACCATAGATCCGCTGCGCCCGAGACGCGCGATGGCATCCATGTGCGGGGTTTGCGCAGCTTGCAGAGGAGTCAGCCTTCCTAGTTCGGCCACTGGCTCATCGGCCATGCCGTCGCCCAAAAAAAGTACGGTCTTGTATGGTGGTTTCATGACGGTTGTGTAGTCTCGCAGAGACTCCCGCCCGTGTCAATAGAATCGCCCGTCTGCGAGGGCACGCTTTTTTGGGTTGGTTACGGAATCAGGGCATGCTATCATTCGCGCGTAATAACTTTGGAGGTATATCATGCGTTTTATTGCTATGTTGCTAACAATTTCGGCCATGGTAGGCTTTTGTCAGGATGCGACGAAACCCGCAGCCCAACCGACAGAATCGTATCTGCTCGTGAAGCTTTCACCAGAAAGTCAAGACCTCTTCATGCGGGAAGTAGCGGAGTTTCTTGAAAAGGCCGGGCACTTCTACCTGGCGAGCTTCGACGGTAAGGCAGCACGTGTGCGCCCGATCAAGTTCACCTTCGTTGTCGACAACCGGGTTTTGTTCGTGACCTCAAAAAAGAAGGAGATGTACGGCCAACTGATCAATTTCCCCGAGGTCGAGATTTCGCGCACGGCCGCCGACAATAGCACATATCTGCGATACAAAGGCAAGGCCGTGCCTTGCGCGGAGCCAGACATCAAGGCTAAGTTGCTGGAGCGCTTCCCGTTCTTCGAGAAAAACTTCGGCGACAATCTTGCTCTATTCACGGTTGATCCGGAAAAGGCTGGACTATTCTCGACCAAAAAAGAGATCCCGGCCAAGACCAAGATTTACGCGAAATAGCCTAATTTTGTCGGAGCCCGCACCCGCACATACCCACACATTTCGCGCTCGTGTTAGAGTTGGAAAAATTATTTATTCAGGTACACCTGCTGCTGCGGCCTTGGCTTGCTTGGCGAGTCCGGATTTGACCGAGACCCCCTCAACGCGACCGAGCTGTCCGGTAAACTTGCCCAGCTCGTCGGTCGTGGCCTCCACTACCAGAGTTATGACTGCAATATGTTTGTCGCGGCAAGGCAGTCCCACCCGAGCCAGGATCAGGCCGGAATGTTCCGATATGATGCGGTTTACCGCCTCAACGCTGTCGCGGTCTTCCAGTATGATCCCTGCAAACCCGATCCGCCGATCCATAAGATACTTTCCTCACACGCGTTTCAACTCGGAGCTGCGCGCCGCTGCCGCTGCCAGAGTCCGGCAAACGACATCGCGCAGGTCAGACTGTTCCAGCACCGCCATGCCCGCCGCAGTCGTGCCTTTCGGGGACGACACAGCTTTGATGAACTCATCTGTCTCGCGGCCCGTGTTCTGCAGATAAATCCCGGTGCCGATCAGGGTCTGGCCGGCCAGCAGCACAGCGGCATCAACCGGCAACTTGAGCGCCAAAGCGCCTTCGATCATAGCCTGCATGAAATACGCCACGAAGGCCGGGCCTGAGCCGCTCAAGGCGGTCACGGCATCGAAATGTTTTTCCGGCAGTTCTAGCACCGCGCCGGCGCTGCCGAAGAGCTGGGCGGCTAGACGTTTGTCCGCTGCTTTGACGTTCTGGCCCACGCAATAAACGCTCATGCCTTCCTGCGCCAGCAGGGCCAAGTTTGGCATTACCCGCACCAGGCGCGGCTTGATACCTGCCGCCTTTTTCAGCGCCGCCAAAGTTTTCCCTGCGGCGATGGAGATCAAAAGGTGTTTCTCTGTCAGAGCGGGTCTTATCTCCCGCAGCAGTTTATCCATGTCCTGTGGCTTTACCGCCAGTACCAACACCTTACAGGTTTTTGCCGTCTGCACAGCGTCCTCTGTGACAATAACCCCGTACTCTTTTTCCACAAGCTGGCGGCGCGCGGCATTGATGTCACAGGCCGTGATATCCCATGGTGCGCATATGTCTGCTTGTACCGCAGTGCAGAGAATCGCCTCCGCCATCTTGCCTGCTCCTATGAAACCTATTCTCATCTCGCTCCTCACATACCCACATACCCACACACCCAAATATTTGCGTAAGTGTGGTTTCTGTTTTTGACTATTATCAGCCGTATCCGTGGCGGCGCAGCTCCAGCCGCAACTGCGTTTGAAAAGCCTGCAGGTCAGCGGCCGCAGGTTGGTAACCAGGCTTTGCGGGCTCTAGTCCGAAGCGCCCGTACTGATCAATCAACCAACGCGCCTTGACGCCATCCGAGAAGGTCACCTCGCCACTGACCATAGCTCCGGGTGCCATAACACGATCCAGCGACAACGATACCTGTGTCCCCGCGCCGTCCGACAACGGCGCGTCGGTTTCGCTGTCGGGATAATCTTCATCCTCATCCGCATACGGATCATTTGCCGCACCTTGTCCGGCTGCGGGAGTTTCCGCAGGAGCTTTCGGTTCCGGCTTATCCTTAAGTTCCGCTCCGATCTCCAGCACCAGCAGCCGCACGTCCATGAAGGTCATGGAGATGCCGAACTGCTCCTTCAGCATTTTCTGCACTTCTGAAAGCGAGGCACCTTTGGCCACCCAATCGATGACCGCCTGACGTTGTTCTAAGTTAAGTTCCATGGCTCCAGCTCTCTTTCTTTTTATAAAGCCAAGCAATTATTAAAACACTCTGTTGCCGTTTATACAAGTAGTTAGTATCATCAAAAAACGGCTGGGTCTGAATTCTCGGGGCTTGTCAGAGGCATTGTTTTTTCCATATACTGTGCGCCTTTCAAATCCAATTTGTTTCGGGAGAAAATGATGAGCGGAAAAGTCAAGAAGGTCGGTATTTTGACGGCGGGCGGGCTCGCGCCTTGTTTGAGTTCGGCGATCGGTTATCTGATTGATGAGTATTCGCGCGTGGCTCCGGATGTCGAGATGATCGGCTACGTCAATGGTTACATGGGACTACTGAAGGGGCAGAGCATCAAGGTCACGCCGGAAGTGCGCAAGCACGCGCTCTACCTTACGGAGCACGGCGGTAGCCCGCTTGGCAACAGCCGCGTCAAGCTTACCAATGTCAAAGATTGTGTAAAGCGCGGACTGGTCAAAGAAGGCGATGATCCGCAGAAGGTGGCGGCAGACCAGCTCGTCAAGGACGGCGTGGACGTGCTGCACACCATCGGCGGGGACGATACCAATACAGCCGCAGCCGACCTAGCCGCCTATTTGGCCCGGCACAATTACGGACTCACAGTGGTGGGGATGCCCAAGACCATCGACAATGACGTGTTCCCGATTCGCCAGAGTCTGGGCGCCTGGACTGCGGCTGAAGAGGGTGCGAGCTATTTCTCAAATGTGGTCAAAGAGAACAGCGCCAATCCGCGTATGCTGATCGTGCATGAGGTGATGGGGCGCAACTGCGGCTGGCTGACCGCCGCCACCGCTGCAGCCTACCGCCGGCAGATGGACCAGCGGAATTACCTGCCGGAGTTCGGCCTGACTCGCGGTCGCGAGGAAGTGCACGCCGTTTACGTTCCCGAAATGGCTTTTGACGTCAAGGCTGAAGCGGCGCGTCTACACGCGGTCATGGATGCGCACGACTGCGTGAATGTTTTTGTGTCAGAGGGCGCTTGCGTGGCGGAGATTATAGCGGAACTCGAGTCCAAGGGTGAGCAGGTGCCGCGTGACGCCTTCGGTCATCCGCGGCTTGACAAGGTCAATGTCGGCGGCTGGTTCGCCAAGCAGTTCGGCGCGATGCTGGGTGCGGAGAAGACAATGGTGCAGAAGAGCGGCTATTACAGCCGGGCCGCCGCGCCCAACAGCGCGGACAAGGATCTGATCCGCGCCTGCGCCCGCAAGGCGGTCGAGTGCGCCCTGGCTGGCACGGGCGGCGTGGTGGGCGAGGACGAGGACCGAGGCGGCGAGCTGCGCGCCTGCGAGTTCAGTCGCATCAAGGGCGGCAAGCCTTTCGACATCGGCGCGGACTGGTTCACGGAGTTGCTGCAAGCGATCGGCCAGCCCAAGGGCACAAAGGTCGCGGTGTCGCACGCCTGACGCTTGTCGCGGGTGGTGCCTCGGTGACGCTCCGCTCACGCGATCGGGTGGAACAGGTTGAAGAAGTTCTCGACCAACTGCCGGTGCAGGGGCCGACGGCGCCAGTTGGAATAGAGCACTTCGTCGGCCTGCGACAGATCTTCCAAAACGGCAGCTTTGAGGTTGGCCGCGAAACCGCTGTCGAAGACCGCCAGATTGGTTTCGTAGTTCAAGAACAGGCTGCGTGGATCTAGGTTCGCGCTGCCGATGATCGCAGAGCTGTCGTCTATGACTGCGGCTTTGGCGTGGATGAAGGGCGGGTGTCTTTCAAAGATGCGGATGCCTGACATCAGCAGAGGCTTGTAAAGAGCCTGCGAGGCGAGTTTAAGCGTCGGATGGTTGTTGACGGACGGCACTAGTATCTTCACGTCAACGCCGCGGTAGGCGGCCTGTCGCAAGGCCAGAATCAAAGGCTCGGGCGGCACAAAGTAAGGCGTCACTATGAGGATCTGTCGGCGCGCCTGGTTGAACGCTGCGAAAAAAGTGTCGAGCGACGCTGCGGTCTCGTCGCGGGTGGGGCCGCTGTTCTGCAGCCGCGCGGCGGTATCCCCGGCCTTTTCCGGCGCGGGGAAGAGATCGCTGGAAAGCAGCTCGTCGACGGGTTCGTCGGTCATGTAGTACCAATCGCGCAGGAAGGTGTACTGCAGTTCCAGCACGATCGGGCCGCGCAGGCGGAAGTGGTAGTCTATGGTGGCACACCTGCCGCGGCGCTTGAGATAGACGTTATGGAAATTCACACCGCCGGTGAAAGCCTCTTTGCCGTCGACCACTAGGATCTTGCGGTGGTTGCGCAGGTTGAGCTGGAACTTGCGTTTCAGCACATTGGCCTGCGAGAAGCCTACCAGTCGCAAGTTGGGCACGTTGCGGTGGTGCCAGAAGAAGAGTCGCAGGCTGGGTCCGGCTGAGCCGAAGGCGTCGTACAGAACCCGCACCTTGACGCCGGCGCGGGCGCGTTCCTCCAGCAGCGCCATGAGCTTGCGCCCGGTGCGGTCGTCGCTGAAGATGTAAGTCGAAAGGTTGATGCTGTGGCGCGCCCCGCCGATGGCTTTGAACATCGCTTCCAAGGCGTCGTTCGCCGGCTCCAGCAGGGTAATGGCGTTGCCGGCGAGCAGCGGGTGGCTGCGCGACATATGGTCCAGGATTCGGTTGAGCGGGACGTTATCGGGATCCGCCGGCTGGGTGCGGAAGGAGTTGCGCTGCGCGTGCATTTTGGCGAGCGGGTGGGTTGTGCGACTGTGCAGACGCTGGCGTTTTCTGAATGTGCTGTCCGAGTACTGCTTCTGCCAGCCTTTGTCGGGGATGGTGTTGATGCCGAAGAGCACATAGGCCGCGAAGCCGAAGAAGGGCACAGCGGTCGTGAAAAAGATCCAAAGCAGCGAAGTGCGCGCGTCGCTCGGCTTGCGCAGGACGTGCACGATCACCAGCAGGCAGAGCAGTATGTGGATCACGCTGCCATATCCGATGGACTCGGGCAGGCTCGGCGTCGTCATGGCGATCAGCTCTACCATCTTCAGCACTCCTGTGTTCGGTTAACGTCCAACTCTTCCCTAATAACTCTTCTCTGCCGACAGAGAGAGGTCGCCGGTGATTTTCCAAAGGTTGCCGTCGCGCCCGATCTTGAGTCCACGGCCTGGCAACGCCGCCTCGAGGCCCTCGCCGATCATGCGGATTGCTTCCTTCTCGATGACATCGACCTTGTCTGCGGGAACCGTCTCCAGTGTCACCATTTCGATTTGCAGGACATATCCCCGGCCGAGGCGCGAGCCGAAGCCCGGGGTAAAGGCGGCGGTTACGCGGAAAAGTCCGTCGTGCTGCGGGTTGTCGGCGCTGCCGTGTGCGCCGCGCGCCGGGTGCAGGTCGTACTCCTTACCGAAACGCTCCTCCAGCGCACGGTCCACCTGCCGCAGCAGACCGTTGAGCCGCTCTTCCCAGTTTTCTAAATGCGGATTTCTCATGCGTGACAATATAGCATACGCTTCATTTCATATAAAGACGCGCCTGAAGAGTTGTTCCCACAGTTTCGGAGGCGGTAGGCGCGTCAGGGGCGAAACGTAGCTAGGCCAGTCAGCGAGAAGACGATGATCCTCTCTCCGGTCAGGGTGCTGATGTCGGTATGGAGACTCTTGATCGTCTGTCCGGTTATTTCGCGGACGATGGTATCGAGCAGTGGCCGTGCTTTCTCCAGCAACTCCATCCGGACCTGTTTGATTAGGGAGCGTCCCTGACCTTCCGCACCGTTGCAGGCCAGTTGTCGTTCGGCGGGGGTAAGAACACCGCGCAGGCAAACTAGGATCTTGTCCTCCAGCAGATAGGAGCGGACCTCTTCAGGGCCGCGCCCCATGTACTCACGTTCGAACGTGACAATCGCCTCACTGATATCCGCTTCGATTTGCCCTTTGGTTTTCATGATAGGCTCTTTCATCAATGGTGCATACGATAGCACCGATTCATGACAGAGGCCACGAAAAAGACGGGACAGGCGGCAGTGGACGCAAGAGCGTCAGGAACAACGGGTTGGATCAGAGGTGTCGGCAAGCTTGGCGGCCGCCAACAGAAGCACCACTGCGATACCGATGGCAGGGCCATAGGTGCCGGACACGTCGTGCAGATATCCGCCCATTGACGGACCTGTTATGCCCGCGAAACCATAGGCTAGAAAGATTTGAGGATAGAGGATTGCGATGCCCCGTGCGCCGTGGCGTGTCGCCATCCGTGCCGCATAAAGCACAAAATTCGCGCCGAACCCGAATCCGGCTGCAATGGCTGCCGCCAAAAAAAAGCCGGCCTGGCTGCGTGCCATATAGAGAGAGACCAGCGCGACGGCTAGGAAGATCAGGGAAAACGGAATCGTTCGATATCCGAAGCGGTCAGCCAAACAGCCCCAAACGACACGGCCTGCGGAGTTGCCAACGGCGAATCCGCCGATGGCCAGCGTTGCCATCCGGAGTGGCAATCCGCCGACCATTCCCAAAGATGCTAGATCGCCAATCACCAGCAGGCCTGCAAAGCTTCCGCTGAACATTCCCGCGATGAGTGTGCAGCACTCGCGATCCAAGCGCGGGTTCGGGCCCTCGAGGCCTTCTGCGGTTGTCGCCGGCGCAGGGGCGGCGCTAAAGAGCAGCGTGGCCGCCAGCACAATTACCGCCGCGTAAGTCATGCCTACCGACCTGAAGACGTCCAGCACCGGCAGGCCTCCCTGCAGCAGGCGGGATACCACCGCGGAAAGAATCATCGCTCCGGCGCCGAAACCCGCGACCGCCACACCGATCACGAGGCCCCTGTTCCGGGGAAACCACTCTCCAACGGTTGTTAAAACCGCGGCGTATCCCAATCCCGCACCGATTCCCGCCAGCAATCCGGACCCCGTGAGAATCAGGGCAAAGTCCCCGCCGGAGCTGGCGGTAACCAGATGTCCGCTGCCGAACAAAACCCCAGCTAAGACTGTCAGCCGCCTAGCCCCGAAACTTGCGAGCCACCGTCCACCGAAGAACATGGCGATGGTCAAGGCGGCTATCGCCGTGCCGAAGATGAACTGTGTCTGAGCAGCCGTTAGTGAGAAATCCGAGCGCAACGGCACCGCGAACGCGCTCCAAGCATACACTCCGCCTAGACAGGTCTGGATGGCGACAGACGCAGGAAGAACAAGCAGACGCTTGCCCCCCTGCGTATGGTCATTTTGCGGGACCATGCAGCCATACATCATATCCCCAGACGGTTCTTGAGACCTTCGAGTTGCTGCACCATGCGGTCCGGCAACCTGTCGCCCGACGAGCGAAGGTAGGTTTCGATCTCCGGCACTTCGCTCTTCCAACCTGCGGCATCAATGCGCAGCAGTTCTTCAATTTCGGAATCGCTGATATCCAAACCGTTGGTGTCCAGGTCGCTTGCCTTGGGCACGTATCCCACCGGTGTTTCAACGGCGTCCACCCTGCCTTCCACCCGTTCGCACATCCATTTCAGGACGCGCGCGTTCTCGCCGAATCCCGGCCACAGCCACTTCCCGTCCGGTGACTTGCGGAACCAGTTCGCGTAGAAAATCTTCGGTGCCTTGGTGCCCAGCTTGTCTCCCATGTTGAACCAGTGTTGCCAGTAGTCGCCGATATTATAGCCGCAGAACGGCAGCATTGCCATCGGATCGCGGCGGATCGAGCCCTTCACGTCCAAAGCGGCCGCTGTGGCCTCGGAGGCGGCTGTGGCTCCCATGTAGACCCCGTGATCCCAGTCGAACGCCTGGCTGACCAGCGGCACCAGCTTGGAGCGGCGTCCGCCGAACACAAAGATGTCGATCGGCACGCCGTTGGGGTCTTCCCAGTCCGGACAGATTACCGGGCATTGGCGCGCAGGTGCGGTGAAGCGCGCGTTGGGATGGGCACCCTTGACCGGTTTGCCATCTGCGTCTTTCTTGTCAGGCGTCCATTCCTGGCCTTTCCAGTCGATGCCGTGGTCGCACGGGGCGTTCATGTCTTCCCACCAGATGTCTCCGTCGTCGGTCAGGACGCAGTTGGTGAAGATGGCGTTCTCCTTGATGCTTTCCATGGCCATCGGGTTGGAGTTGTAGCTGGTTCCCGGCGCGACTCCGAAGAAGCCGGATTCCGGATTGATCGCGTGCAGACGGCCGTCCGGTCGGATCTTCATCCAGGCGATGTCGTCACCGATGCATTCACACTTCCATCCTGGGATGGAAGGCTGGAGCATTGCGAGGTTCGTCTTACCGCAGGCGCTCGGGAAGGCGGCCGCTATGTGGAATCTCTTCCCTTGCGGATTGGTCAGTCGCAGGATCAGCATGTGTTCCGCCATCCAGCCTTCGCGGCGCGCCATGGTGGAGGCGATGCGCAGCGCGAGGCATTTTTTGCCCAGCAGGGCATTGCCGCCGTAACCGGAGCCGAACGACCAGATCAGGTTCTCCTCGGGAAAATGGGCGATGTACTTCTTCTCGATCGGAGCGCATGGCCAGGCGACATCCTTGTCACCGGGCTGCAGCGGCGCACCGACGGAGTGCAGGCACGGAATGAACTCACCGTCTTCCCCTAGGGTCTCGATCACCTTGTCGCCTACGCGCGTCATGATGTGCATGTTGACCACCACGTAAGGCGACTCGGTTATCTCCACACCGATCTTTGAGATCGGCGAGCCGATCGGCCCCATGCTGAAAGGAATCACATACATTGTGCGTCCCTTCATGCAGCCATCGTATAGGTCACGCATGGTTTTCTTCAACGCTTCCGGATCGATCCAGTTGTTGGTCGGGCCGGCTTCGACCTGTTCCCGGGAGGCGATGTAGGTGCGGTCCTCTACCCTTGCGACATCGCTGGGATGGCTGCGGAACAGGTAGCTGTTGGGACGCTTCTCCAAGGGAGTCGCTGCGCCGGAGTCGACCATGAGCTTGAGCAAGGCGTCGTATTCGTCCTTGGTTCCATCACACCAGACTACCGTGTCGGGCTTGACCATAGCCTGTACCTCGGCTACCCAAGCGATGAGTTTATTGTTCTTGCATGTGATTGCCATACTGCATGTCTCCTTATCGTTTCCTAACTGAACCATTGCTACCAGCACAGGCAAAAACAAAAAGCCGGCACGTCATCCCTCTCGGGATTTCCGTACCGGCCTGTTCGCACCAAGCGGATTGTCTCCGCCCCTTGCTTTCCTGCCTGTCTTTCCTTTTGCGTATGCATAGTAGCGATACTTGCCCAGGGCGTCAAGTCCAAACAAAGGGACAGGTACATAGAAGTAAATTGTTGTTGATGGGGCGGGCTGGTTTTGTTATGGTCGGCGGTGACATTGACTTCTGTTGTGCGGTTCATGTTTCCGCGCGCTCTGGTTATGGATCTGCGATATGAGGAGGGAGGCGGGTTATGCGGCACGCGAGGGTTAAGCTGGATGGGCATGGCTGCTACCATGTGGTGAGCCGGATCGTTGACCGGAACTTCCGGCTGACGGACGATGAGAAGGAGATCTTCCGCAGGATGATGCGCAAGGCGGAGGCTTTCTCGGGGGTCAAGATACTCACTTACGCCC
>JAQVQN010000362.1 GCA_028701555.1 Kiritimatiellia bacterium
GGGGCGTGGAGCATGACAGTCCGGTCGCATCAATAGCAAGGCATGAGTGGAGCACAGCCGCCAGGTCATGTCCGTCGTCAGGCAGGCGACTTTAACCGCATGCCGGCTTCTAGATTCACCTGTCATGTGTTATTGGCAACAATTTTCCAGTTTTGTTCTCACCCGGAACGAAAAATTACCAGTTGGTCGTGTGGTGTTAATACGGGCTATGCGGCAGCACGATCAGCTCTGCGCCCTGCCGCGCACACTCGCGGATCATCTCCTTGAGACCGTCGACGTTGGCGCGTGTATCCGGCTCGCAGCTCTTCTGTATGATTCCAATTTTCATAGGTGCCTTTCACTAACGATTATCGACCGATCATGTGTGCATATTCCCAAATTCATGGTGTTGTGTAAATAAGCCCGCCGCCCGCAGAGCGGGATCAAACGTAAGAAAACCTGCGGGGTACTGCATGGTGACGCAGTGCAGGGAACCGTGCTGCCTGATCAGCGGGCGGCAGTCGATGCCTACGATCTCGCGGTCAGGAAAAGCCTGTTGTAGACGTTCACGCGCGACAGCGTCCTTAGGCGATGCGTATGTCGGCATCAGCACCGCGCCGTTTATGATCAGAAAGTTGGCGTAGGTGGCAGGCAGGCGCTGGCAGTCCTCGAACACAGGCTCCGCCATCGGCAGCGGCACCAGCGCGTACGGACGGCCTTCCAGCGTTCGAAAGTCCAGCAACTCTTGCTCCATCTTTTTCAAAGCCTCGCGATGCTCGTCGCCGGGATCGTCGCAGGACACGTAAGCGATGGTGTTGGGTGTGCAGAAACGCGCCAGCGTGTCGATGTGGCTGTCGGTGTCATCGCCGGCCAGATGACCGTGCCGCAGCCACAGCACGCGTTGGGCACCTAGCGTCTGCCGCAAAAACACTTCCGCCTCGTACCGCGTCTCGTAGCCATTCCTGTTGGGCGACAACAGGCAAGCCTCGGTGGTCAAGATCGTGCCCTGACCGTCGGACTCGACACTGCCGCCTTCGAGCACCAGTCCGAGCAGTTGACGGCAGCGCACCTCCTGCGCGAAAACGCCCGCCTGAACCAGGCGGCGCGTGATCAGATTGTCGAGGTTGGCCGCGAATTTCAGACCCCATCCGTTGAACGCGAAATCGCACAGTGCGGGTTCGCCGTTCTCGAAGACGCTGAGTGCGGCGTGGTCACGAGCCCAGGTGTCGTTCGAGGGCAGCACGCAGAAACGGACATTGGCAAAGTTAACGTCAACCCCGAGCTGTCCACGCACTGCGTCAACATCATGACACACGATCAAGAGCCGTTCGCGCACGGCGATCTCTCGGGCGATAGCCACAAAGCAAGGCGTCACCTCGTCGAGCATGCCGCACCAGTCCGTGCCCGCGTGCGGCCAGGTGAGCTGTACGCCGTCCTGCGTCTCCCACTCGGCCGGGAAACGGATGTTGCGATTTTTTCCCATACGCTATTTCCCCGCGCTGCCCTCGGCATCTGCCCAAGCCGTGTAGCCGTTGCTCGCCAGCCAGTCGGTGGCGGCGACATGGCCTTGCCGCGCCGCCTGCTTGCACAGCTCAACGGCGCGGATATGACTGAGTTTCACGCCCTTGCCGTATTCGTAGAGCAGCGCCAAGTTGTAGGCCGCGTCAGCCAACCCCTTGGCATGGGCTTTGGTGAACCATTCTGCCGCCTGCCCATGATCCTGCGGCAGGCCCTCCCCGCGCACATGCAGCATTCCCAGATTGTTCTGCGCCTCGGGCAGACCCGCCTCTGCGGCGCGCCGGTATAGACTCTCGGCCTTGGCGTAATCTTTGTCAACAAACTTGCCGCGATAATACATGTAGCCCAGCGCGTTCCAAGCGCGCGGGCTGTCTTGTGCCGCCGCCTTGCTGTACCAGCGAAAAGCGCGCTCGTTGTCTTGCGGCACACCGCGACCATGCTCATACATTTGGCCGATATAAAATTGCGCTGTGGCGTGTTTATGCTCTGCCGCCTTGGCGAACCATGACAGTGCCTTGAGTTCATCCGGCCTTACACCCAGCCCGTCACGGTAGAGCACTCCGATGTGCACCTGCGCTTCGGTGTGGCCTTGTCCTGCCGCGCGCGCGTACCAGAGCCCGGCTTCGCGGATGTCACGCGGACACCCCATGCCGCGTGCCATCATGAAACCATAATTGAACTGTCCATCGGGATTACCTCTTTCCGCCGAACAACGATACCATCGGGCAGCCTTCTCCAGATCCCGCTCCACACCGCGCCCCTCCTGATAAAACCAACCCAGGTTATTCATTGCGTTTGAATGGCCCTTGCTGGCCGCGCGCGTGTACAGGTGCAGCGCCATTTCGTCATCCCGGGGCACGCCGTGTCCTTGCGCGTACAGCGTGGCCAGGTTGTATTCGCCGTTGCTGTCGCCAGCCATCGTGGCCTGCCTAAAATAGACGCTGGCCCGCTCGAAATCCTGTGTCACGCCGGTGCCGTTGTAGTAGAGCAGCCCGAGGCTGTTCAACGCCAGCGGCTGGTTCTGTTTGGCAGCCTGCTCGAACCAGTCGTGCGCATCCGTAGGGGTATGCATGTAAGACTGGCAGTCAAGGCCGAGCAAGTACTGCGCAAGGGCATTGCCTTCTTCGGCGTGTTTAAGAATCAGCGGCCGCCCTTCCGAGAGATAACGCTCGCGTGTCTTCGCCGGAAGCTCGCACAGCGGTTCCTGCTCAGAATAAACCGCCAGCAGGAAACGGAAGAAGGGATGACCGGCCTCTGCCAAAGAGCGCACTTGCTGCGCTGCCTCGGCGAACTCGTCCACACTGCCTGCCGCGCGCGAACTGACAAAACGCTCGACTGCGGACTTGACCTGAGCGGGCGACTCCGCAGCATGCAAAAAACAAAACCCGTGAAAGCATATTATGGCCAGAAGCGGCAACCTCATGCGCGGAACTTCCTTGCTACTTGAATTTGACAAAGGAGGCTTGGCCGCTTTCGCGCCTCGGGTCGAAAAGAATAGCGTCAGATACCGGCGTGCTGGAGCCCAACACTTTCGCGTGTTTATTGCGCCACCCCTTGCGCCGCGCGAAGACGGTCATCTGGTGGCCGCGCGTGAAGAACAGCGGCGCATCCGCGACCAGAGCTATGCCGTATAAAATCTTTATCCAAATGCTGCCCGGCCTGCGGCCGCCAGACCAGCGCCGTCGATCAACCCATTGCCGCACCATCTGCACCCAGAAACGGCATGTATGACGGAA
>JAQVQN010000363.1 GCA_028701555.1 Kiritimatiellia bacterium
GGATGTAGCAGGCGATATCGCAGGCCCGACCGCAAATGCTGGTCTTGTAGCCATGCTTCACGCCGGGATAAAAGTAGAGCTGATCCAACACCGCCCGCGCCCGCTCGGGCGCCAACCGCGCTTCGCCGGAAATCAGCTGCAGGCGTTCCGGGTCAGCAAGAAATGCCTCGGGTGGCATGAAGGGATTTTTGCTCATATTGGCGCCGGCATAATACACCGCGCACTGCCATTTGTCCACGCCAGCATTCATATCCAGCGCCTTGCCGGGGCAGGCAGCAGCGCAGGCGCCACAGTGATCGCAAAGATGCGGCGCGACCACCGGATCAGCCGGCAACTCCGCGTCGGTAAGAATGAACACATAGCGCTGGAAAGGCCCGAAGTCGTCCGTGAGAATGCTGCCGGAACAGCCCCGTTCGCCAAGGCCGCAGTCCACCGCGCACTGCTCAAAATCCAGCTGCGGTTCATTTTCGCAGCCACGGAAGATCTGCCGGTAGTCGATTTCGGGATTGGTCGAGTCCTTCTCCTGCATGACGGTTTGGTTGCGCCGTTGCGGAAGAGCCATGAAGCCGTGGTCTTCCAGCACGGCCGCAGCCTTCAGCAACGCCATGGGCATGACCGTTTCTTCCAACGTCTCCACCGCGTTCGTCGTGTATTGATAGTAGGTCGAGCCCTCCTCAATGCCCCGCCGCGCACCGCGCAACTGCCGAAATGCCGCACAGACCACGCTCTTGGTGCCCGGATAAATCTTGGTCACCGCGGGGTCACGCATGCGGCCAACAGCGCCGCAGCAAACAATGTCCGCGCCGTATTTCCGCAGGGTCGCTGTCAGACTCTCTTTCAATGTCGCCATGGTACTCATAGTATCTTCGCCTCCCGCAAATGCTCATAACAAGCCACGTCACAACGACGGCCGCAAAGACAAGGCGCGTAGCCCGTTTGGGCCATCGGCAAAAAACGCAGCGAGGGGTAAATCGCCCTAGCGCTCTCCGCGTCAAAACGCTTGTCGCCGTTGAGAATCGCCTCGCGTTCCGGGTGGTCCTTGAGTATATCGTCAGTCATAAACGGATTGGAGCGATGGGCGCCGCGATAGTACACCGCGCACTGCCAACTGTCCAAACCGCCATCCTTGCTCAGCGCATGACCTGGGCAAGCCCGTACGCAAGCACCGCATTGATCGCAGAGGTCCCGCTTGAATGGCTCGTCGCAGGCCAGCGGCGCATCCGTCACAATAAAAACAAAGCGCACGAAAGGCCCGAATTGCGGCGTCAATACGCCGCCACGCAGACTGCGCGAACCCAAACCACACACCCGCGCAGCGCGCGTAAAGTCCATAATTACATCCGGTGCGGGCTTGCCCGGCGCTACCGGTTCGGCATGGACCAGCTCGTACGTGTCCGATACCTCTGGATTCGTCGTCTTGTCGCCCTTAATGCGCAGATTGGAGATATTACGCTGCACACAGGCATCGTAGCCCTCATTCTCTATCAACCCGGCCATCTTAAGCAAAAAGACCTCGGATAATTCCTCGTCGATGGTCTTTACGCCCAACTGCGTATAATTGAAATGCTGGGAGCCATCAGCCATGCTCTGATACAGCGCCCGGGGCACCCGGAAGCCACAGCCAATTACGCAGGTCGCCCAGGGCAAGATCTGCCGCGGATCACGCTGCGGAATTTCGCCGGCAAAGCCGGCGATAGCGCCGATGCCCACGAGGTCCGCGCCGTATTCGCGGGCCTTTTCTTTTATCAGTTCTGCTGTCAACATCATGCTGCCCTCGAAAAAAAATTCTGTCTGCTTGTTCTTCAGCGTTCCAGTGACCACGGCTTGCCCTGGCGCAAAGGCCGACGGAACCGCTGTTCCATGCAGCCGCCCTTCTTCTCCAGCATGCTCACACAAGCACGGATGCAACCGCCGCACTTGGCCATATTGTAGCCCACCCACGACGGAAAATACTTGGCCAGCGCTTTGTACACCTTGACAATCTCCTCTTCCGTCGCCGGGCCCTTGCCCTCCAGAACATTCAGGTCGCCGTTTTCATTGGCGTCAAAGACCTCTTTGGGCACGAAGGGGTTGAATTTGCGCCCCGCATGGGTGTAGAACGCGTAGCATTTCCACTCGTCTAGCTTGCCCCACTCGCAGTCCTTGCCACCGACGCTCACCTTGATGCTCTCGGTCGCGCTCAGACACTGCCCCGGACATTCGCGCACACAAGCCATGCAACGGCGACACAAGGCCGGCCCATCATACATGGGATCGGGCGCCAATGGCGCATCCGTGAAGATAAAGGCCAAGCGCTGTAGAGGCCCAAACTGCGGCGTCAGAAACATCTTGCTCCAGCCAATCTCGCCAAGCCCGCAGGCAACCCCGGCCAAGCGAAAATGAAACTGCAGGTCCGGCGCCACGCCATCCGGCCGCACGGGCCGCGTAAACTGCACCGTCCGATGATGCGCCGTCTTGGTCTTGGATCGCTCGTTCACCTCAATCTGCTCTTCCGGCGACAGCGTATTCCCCGGCGTGCCGTCCATATCCGACACCACTCCGCGCGCCCCCGTATTGCGATAAAGCGCCGCCTCGTAGCCGTGATCTTCGATCAGCTTACCGACATGATACAGCACCGACGGCGCAAATATCTCGTTAATGCCTCCATAAGCCATGGACGGATACTGGTAAAACTGCGTCCCTTCCTCAATCCCACGCTGAACACCACGCGGAATCCGAAAGGCCATGCCGATCACCCGCGTGGCCTCGGGAAAGATATAGCGCGGGTCCATCTCCTTTGGCGCACCCTCAAAGCGCGAGAGATCGCCGATACCGCACAAATCGGCACCAGCCGCCAGCGCCGCCTTCTTCACCATCTCGCTACTCAGCATCGATTCACTCCTCGTTACACTGTCCTGTCAGCTGATGCACACGCATGCCGACGGCTGTAAGTCGCCGATTTTCGTATATGATGTAAAGCATAAGTGTATCGTACCGCCACAACTTTGCCAGCGTCACAACCACTTTTTCACATTTTCGCCCGTAACCGGCCAGCGATTGATAATGGCCTGCCTCAGAGGACGACTGGGACCATGGGGACGACTTGACGACTGCGCACACTGGGGCGAGGACTCACGGACTCATGAGGCATGGTCCCATGGATTGGACCGTGAGGACTTTCTGGACCATGGGGAAGGACGCCTTGGACACCGGGGACCGGTTGTGGACTGCTTG
>JAQVQN010000364.1 GCA_028701555.1 Kiritimatiellia bacterium
CCTCTATGCCGTTGCTGGTGGCAGGCATGGTTGCGGTTATGCTGGCCGTGGTTGGCGCTCTCGTCCTGAATTCAGTGCGCAAGAACAGCGTTGTACACAAAGGCTTGGCATGGGCGGGTGACTTAAGCGTTCGGGGTGCTTTCATCGTTGCAGGGCTGGCGGCGTTCGGCGGCATATTGATCCTCTTCTCGGCGGCGGCATCTGATATTGCGGAGGTGGCAGCGACCGATGCGCCGCTTCTGCCGCCTGCGGTGTACACCAGTGTCGCAGGCCTTGCAGTGCTGGTTCTGGCCTGCTGTATCGGCGGCGCTTATGCGTACAAAGAGAAATGGAATGACAAAGCTGCCCTAACTTGGCTGATCCCGGCAGTTGGGATGATGATGATTCTCTTCTTCCGTCTCTCGGCCATTGACGGTGCCGTCATGTCGCAAGGTTATGCCGGAGCGCCGTTTGACTGGTCATTGCCAACCTTACTGCTGCTGGGCGGTCTGGCGGTTCTGTTCGCGCTGGGCGCGACCGTTCCGCGCGGCCTGTTCTTCGCCCTGCCGGTGGCTGCTGTCCAGATCGCGGTCTTCGTGCTTCTGCGCAAAGGCGGCATGAACGGTCTCACCCATCCCGCATCATGGTGGTTCTGGTGGCCGGTGCTTTGGAACTTCGCGGTTATAGGGCTTGCGTGGCTGATGCTGCCGCACGGGCGGACAGTCGCTTTGACGGCCCTGCTGGCCGAACTTGGGGTTTCCTTCTACATTTACATGCCGATCGTTTCAGACCTGCGCAACCCGCCGATGAACTGGGGGTATCCGCGCACCTGGGAAGGTTTCAAGCACGCAATCACGCGCGGACAATATGAAAAGCTAAATCCGGCGGATGTTTTTTCCGGCAAGTTCCTGTTCCAACTCGGCACCTATTTCACCGACTTGCGTGTGCAGTTCACCTTGATCGCGGCGACGCTAGGGTTCCTGCCGTTCACGGTTTGGAGCTTTAAGGCGTTTGGCCGTCGCATACGCGCGGTTTATGTGGCTAGCGGTTTTTATCTGGCCATGTGTGCGCTGGTAATCTTATCGGAGATCGCTGGCGGTGAGCCGTTCATGCGACTGGACAAGCTGCTGATCGCCATGATTCTGTTTTTGTTGTTGATCGGTGTTGTGGCCATCATCTTCCGGCAGATTGAGAGCTTCGCCATGCGCATATGGCAGTCGCATAACATCTCGGAAAGTCTTACGGCAGGCATCTCTTTGGCAGGCGCAACGGCGGTGATTGGCCTGTTCATGGCTAAAGGCCTGACGAGTGTGTTGTCTGGTTCCGGAGGCGGTGCGCAGTCTGCGCCCGGGCTCGGGGTCAAATTCGCGGCATTGACGTTATCGTTGCTGATTATGGTCGGTTTCGGCGCGGGCTGGAATTTCTTGCGCCGGTTAGCTGAAAGACGCTTAGAGTTCAAATTCAACATGGATAATATTGCCCAGCAATGGTTGATCGCCACCACCGCCGGATTCTTGGTCATGAGTGTGCTACTGGTGGTTTTAGCAAACATCAAGGGTGATCTGCAGGACATGTTTATCCAGAAGGTGAAGTTCATCAGCTCGCATGGACTGTTCGCGATCTGGATCGGTTACGGGCTGGTTTTCGGCCTTGCCATAGGCAACCGTCTGATTAAGACGCTGGCCAAAGCCGGTAGATTGCCGCAGGTGTTCGTGGGGCCATTGCGGTATGCGATGGTTTGTGCGGCAGTGCTGGTGGCGACAATCCCAATATACGAAAACTACAAAAACGATTATTTAGTTTTCTCCATGAGCGGTGCGGAGCAGAACGGCCATGATTTTGGCTGGCAGTTTGGAAACTACCAGTTGCGGGGTGCCGCCGCAATTACCGAAGAGTTGGCCGCGGATGAAGAGCCGCTGCCTAACCCGCTCTTTCCGCCTGAAATGGAGCCAGACGCGATTTTCTTCGGCGGCACCGATCCCGGGCGTTTCGTGCCGACGTACATGATTTATTCGGCGCAGGTTAGGCCGGATGTTTTCCTGATCACGCAGAACGCGCTGGCCGACAACACCTATATGTCCACCATGCGCGACCTTTACGGCGACCAGATATGGATTCCCACTCCGGACGACAGCGCCAAGGCTTTCCAGGTTTACGTCGATGAGGTGCAGTCCGGCAAAAGGCCCAAGAACGCCGCGCTGACCATCGAGAACGGACGTGTGCAAGTCAGTGGGGCGCTGGGTGTGATGGAGATCAACGGCATCCTGTGCGACATGATTTTTGCCAAAAACAAAGCGCGCCACGCCTTTTACATCGAAGAGAGCTATGTCATTAACTGGATGTTTCCGTATCTCTCGCCGCACGGTCTGATAATGAAGATCAATTCCGAGCATCGTGCTTTGGATCGTGGCGTAACACATGATGATCTTGATTTCTGGGACTGGTATACTCGGCGGCTGTTACGTGACCCGATGTTCCGGCGTGACCTGCCGGCCCAGAAGTCGTTTTCCAAATTGCGCAGCGCAATCGCTGGCCTGTACGCATCACGCGGCATGCGCAGAGAGGCGGAGAAGGCGTTTCAGGAAGCGCGCACCTTGTACCCTGTCAGTCCCGAGGCTAACTTCAGGCTGATCCAGGAGGTTTTACTGCAGCAGTCGCGTTACGACGAGGCAATATTTATTTTGGAAGAGTACAACGAACGCGATCCCAACAATGAGCGCGGCCGTGGCTTCATCGACTTCATCCGGCGCATCCAGTCCACTGAGGCCAAGGTGCGCGAGTTGTCGGCCAAAGCGCAGGCCAGCGGCAACCTTTCACCGGACGACGCTTTTGATTTGGCTCTGGCATACCGAGAACTGGGCCAGAACGAGTCGGCCGCCAAATATCTCACGCAGTTGGCGGAACTGCCCAATCTGCCGATCGAGCGGCTTTTTGAGATCGGCACGCTGTTGAACAGTCTGCGCAAGAGTGCTGAAGCCGCCAAGGCTATGGACTTAGTGATGATGCGCCTGCCGCCTAACGTTCCGCCTGAAAAGCTGCTGGAGATCGTCCGTGTTTTCGGCGAGGCCGGTCAGACCGAGAAGATGCTGGTGCCCTTGTCGCGCTATCTGCAGGCGAATCCTAATGACTGGCAGGCTTGGCTGGACATGGCCACGCTCTGTGCCATGCGTCAGCAGCAGCAGCAAACCCAATACGCTCTGCAGAAGGCTATAGA
>JAQVQN010000024.1 GCA_028701555.1 Kiritimatiellia bacterium
CGCCTCAGCCTGAGTGGTCTCGACCGGCAGACGAACGTCCAGAGAAAATATGCCGGCCTCTTCGCACGCCTTCTCCTTAGCCGTTACATAAGAGGCCGAAGCCGGATCCGCTCCTATCAGCATGACTCCCAGCCCCGGCACAACATTATTCTTTTCACGTAGCTCTTCAACCTGACGGGCAATGTCCGCCCGCATGTCGGCCGCCAATTGTTTTCCATCAATAACAGTAGCACTCATAAAAGTATGGGATGATTACGGTTTGCTTAAGAATCATGCGCCGCGGACTATCAGCCATGCCCAGTTGGCGGCTGCAAGTATGATTAATGCTGTGCTCAGCACGAGTCGTTCTCGCCGCTCAAGCATGATCTTAAGAACCTCATGCCTAAACAACATTAACCACGTCTGTGCCAACACGCCAGCGAAGAGCATCAGGAAAGCCACCACAAACAGAGGCTGCATCACAAAGCCACCGGCAAGATCGCCACGCAAAAGCAAAGCGCAAGCGCGCGAAGTTCCGCAGGTCAGACAAGGCAGGCCGGTAAGACGATGGAACAAACATATACGCGCACCACAAAAATGCAGAATCGAAACCAGCGCACCGATCAGAAGAACGGCACCCAAGCCCTCCAACCAGCGCCTGACGTCCTCCCGCCGCAATTCGCACCTTTCGACCCGCATCTGGCCTCCTTGCATTCCCAATACGCCACATGGCTGCCGGAAGGCACATTATCCAGAACCAGTCTGCCATGGCCGTCAACCGCGTACGGCATACCCTTGCCGTTAAGAGTGAACTTGCCGCAAGCCGCTGTGAAAGCCGGCAGCTCCAGTCTTGCCGTTGTGTTCACAGGAATTTCAAACATTACCTTGTAGTGCTCGCCCGGCATCTGCCGTACACCGACCGTGACTGGTCCGCGCACCGTAGGCATAATGCCCTGTATAGCTTCAAGCGAAGCCACCTGAGGACGGATCAGTATTTTGCCGAAGCCAGCCTCCAACGGACGCACACCCATCACGTAGCGCGGCAGAATGTTGGCAGGCACCGCACCCCAGGCATGGTTCCAGTCCAGATTCGGCTTGAATTTGATATCCCAAGCCTCCAGCGTGATTGTCGAGCCCGAGCGCATCATGTTGACCCAGCCGCGCGGATCATCGCGTGTCATCAGTTGCAGCGCATACTCTTCAAGTCCAGCCTCATATAACGCTTCCAGCAAATATTGCGCGCCGTAGACGCTGCAGGCCATGCCGCGGTTCTTGACGAAACGCGCCACCCTCGCGCCTTCGCTCTCCGGCACAAGTCCGAAGGCCAGCGGCAGCATGTTGGCGTGCAGGGAAGCGTGGACGGCCCCTTCACCGTCCACATAGCAACCACGCTCGCTATTATAGAATAGCGCGTTGAAAGCCTTTGTTGCACGGTCAGCCTTAGATCGGTACTCAGAGGCGTCCGCCGCCTTACCTAGCGCCTCAGCCATCTCAGCCATTTGGCCAAGGTTGAGGCAATAAAAGGCGTTGACCACTGCGTTAACGGGTTTGAACTCGAAGCCGTCCCGCTCGCCATGCGGCCAGTCGGTGATGTCGCGCAGGCCGCTGTTCATCGGTGCCGATGGTCCTCCGGTAACCAGCAGCCCGTCTGAGGCACGCGCCGCGAACTCCAAAGTCTTTTCGGCCTTAAGCCGATCATATTGACGCGCCAGCGACTCTGTGTTGCCGGTATACATCCAGTCGGCCCAGGCCATCATCACAGAATGCTGTTTCCACTCCGTCGGCCAGGTCGGATGCGCCATCAGATACTCATGGCTGTAGCGGGCAATCGTGAACTCGCGATCCAAACAATAATGACAAAGCTGGTTAATATAGGCATCCGCCTCGTACGGGATACGCTCGCGGTCGCCGTCCACATAAACCCCAGCAAAGGTGGTGGCCTTGATGCTGTATTTGCAAAACGAGTAGATCTGGTCCAAGACTTTTTCGCTGGAAACGAAAGCTGCGGCCTGCATGTCGAATGGATAATGCACGGCGATCTGGCGGATCGTCTCGGCGGTCACCGGATAAGGGCACTCCTCGATCTCCACATAGCGAAACGGCATAACCACGCCGAATTCAGGCGGCAACAGTATCGCAGACCCCTCCTTGCCGCCGCTGGTGTTGCGCTTGTCCGCCTCCAAAGGCACACGGTAAACGCCCGGCCGCGTCAAGGCACCCCTGACTTTCGCGTAACGGATCGTGCCGCCGGGCTTGGCGTCAACGCTCAAACCGTTCGCCTTTTCGCCCAGATGCAGCGTGAATGCACCGCCGCGCTGCATTTCCGGCGGAGTCAGAAGCTCGACCCACCCGAATGCCGCGCGCCCGAAATCTACAAACACGCGGCCAAGGCTGTTGGTTACCACGCGCACCGGCTTGACCTGTTTTTGCGTCAGCGGGTAACGCAAGGGAGTGTCTGCGCCAAGCTCGTCAGCAGTAGCGAACGCCATGGTTTGCGACCACGCCCCCTGCTTGCCGCGCCGATCCCACACCCTGACTCTCCAAAACACGGTTGACGAGGCAGGCAAGGGTGCCCCGGCGTATGTTACAAAAAGCGACTGGCTGGAACCGACTTTGCCGCTGTCCCAAAGATCCGGCTTGCCCGCCCGCAAAAAGGCTGTGGAGGTAGCCGCCTGAATCTGGTAAGCACGCTGATAGTCGCCCGGACGCGCGTCCTTGAACCCCCAGGAAAACTCTGGTGCCGCGTCCGTAACCGGCACAAGCCCGGTCTTGGCCAGCAGTTCACACATGAGATCAGTCGGCGTTAAAGCCGACACTGCGTTAACGACTGTAACCGCCAACGCCGCGGCAAGATAAGAATAGCGCATTAGTATCTTTGCTTTCAATTCTTGTCATTAATGCAAGAATCGGTGTTTATCCGTGTCAATCCGTGGTTTTGAATTTGTTATACGGTCGCGGCCCGCATTATTAACCCTCTGTCGCTACCGATCAATCCTCGAGCATGAAGATGCGGAAAAACGCCTTGTTCTTGTTGATCGGTATGCGAATCTGGGTCTGCGTGCCAGAAGCTGTAAACACCTCAGTGAAACCGCCGTCGATATAAATGTTCTCAACCGTCCACGCGCCGGACGCCAAGCTTTCGCTGACCTTGACCTGATAACGCCGCCCTACCTCGGTGTTGAAGACAACCGAAAGCATCTTCATCTCCATCTCCATCACCATCACCGTTTCGACAGCGGTCTCGCCGACCTGTATGACCTGTACCTGCAAAGGCTCGGTCAAAACAAAAGTATGTCCGGTCTCGTCTTCGACCCGGAACATGTACGACTCGCCCGGCACCAAACCGTTAAGCTCAACCGTATAAACGTTATCTGACTCGCCGACGGGATTTTCGATAACACCGACCTCCAACCACTTATCGCCGATCTTGGCGAATATTCTGATCGGGTCGTGACCGTTCTCGCCGACCGTGCTGACCGTAGCCCAAACACTGTTGGAGGCGTAGTACACGCTGAGGCTCATGCCCAACGAAAGCGGAGTGGTCGAACCGCCGGCAGAAGACACGCCTTCCACTTCCAGGGCACCGCTTCCGGAAATCGACAGACTGTTGATCCCGTCACCGCTCGCTACTGGAGAAAAGATTTCCTGTGAAACCTCGTCGCTTGGCACAGGATTTCCGATATCAACCCAATACGTGATAGGTGAATCAGTGTAGTCAAAAATCATTGTGACAATGTTGGTCTTGTTTTCATAGGTTTCATAAGGCAGTTGCGTAATCGAGTTCGTCAACTGCAACCATCCGCTCGCCCCATAGGCGTAAAATGTCCCGGTGGTTACCAAAGGATCATTAGGATCGTCATTCAGCGCCAGCACCGCGCCTTGCACAGTCCCGATCTCCTCTGCACTGGGCAGCTCGTCGAAGAGCTTGACCTGCACTACAACCTGCACAGAAGCCAGCAGCTTATCGTTGCTGATCACGGCCGGCACCGCAAAATCCGCCACCAGTTCACCCTCGAAGACGATCATTCCGTCCACCAAGGATGCCGTACCGACAGTGTTCGTGAAGGTCAGCTCCGTTTGGGTGTTCTGATTCGTAACCAGAAAAGTATCTTGAGCACGAGACAAAGCCCCGTTCAAAAAAATGGCTGAAATCACCACCACGGACAACACTGAGTTTTTCATATGGTTTCCTCAAAAAAAATCCTATAACCCAATTAATCAAGTGCGATAGTACTACTTTTGAGCAACTGATGCAAATTGAAAAAAACCTTGTTCACTCGTGGCGCTTATATTGAATATAGGGCTGCTTTACCTTAATTGCCGGTCATTTGCGGTTACGTAGCGCGAACGGCATCAAAAAGTCGACGACATTCCCGCTGGCAAGCCGGAAATGCCCTTCTTTGGCTGTCTTGACGTCCTCCACCGTCACGAAAGCATGGGGGTTGTGCCTCTGTATTATGCCAAGCAGGACTTTCAGGTCTTTTCGCTTAGCAACTGAAAAGATCATTTTGAGCTTGCCTGACATTCCCTCAATATCCACCAGCGATGCGCCGAAACCCTCGTGCCGCATGCTGTCGACCAGTTTCGATGTGTCGAATTTCGGCACTACCCTCACCATCACCTTACCGAGCGAAAGTTTTTCTTCCAGCCGAATGCCGATGTAGTTGCCTACCCCGAAGCCAAGTCCGAACGCGATGTAACACATGGGGTTATCAATGTGGTTCAGTATCTGGCGGATCGCCAGCAGCCAGATCAACACCTCGAAGAAGCCTAGTATCGGCGCGTAAATCCTGTAACCTTTGGATACGAAGATCAACCGCAAAGTGCCTATGCTCACATCCAAAATGCGCGCCACGAAGATCAACAGCGGCACTATGCACCAAGTGAATACCCAAGAATCTGTGAAAGCATCGTTTGTCATGCGTCTGTATTATACACGGCTTCCCGCTAGCTCTGCAATGGCCTTGATGTGCTCCGGCGAAGTGCCGCAGCACCCCCCCACCACTCTTGCACCCGCGCTGAGACATTGCGCAATCCCCGCCGCAAACTCTTCGGGTGATAGATTATAGCTGGTCTTGCCGTCCGCAACCTCGGGCTGGCCCGCGTTGGGCTGCACCAGCACCGGCAGGGAACTCACGGCGCGCATGCCTTTCACCACCTCGACGTACTGCACGACACTCATGCTGCCGCAGTTGGCCCCGATCACATCAGCGCCCTGCGCTTCCAGTGCCAGCGCACACTCTTCAACGCTGTTGCCCATCATCGTGCGGGCGCCTTGTGCACCGGTATTGAAAGAGAGCGAGACCATCACAGGCACTCCAGACGCCGTAGAGCGGCAGGCTCTCAGGGCGCACAAGGCATCCCGTAAATCAAACATGGTCTCGATGATAAAACCGTCCGCCCCACCCTCCGCCAGAATGTCGGCCTGCTCCGCATACGCCGCAAAAGCTGCCTCCTCGGTCAGTTCTCCGTAAGGCTCTAACATCTGCCCGGTCGCTCCGATGTCGCCCAACACATACCTGCCGCCACCGGCTGCCGCGCGCGCCAGCCGCACTCCGGCCAGATTCACCTCGCGCACATCCAAGCCGAGATGGTGCGTCTCGATATAGACACGGTTCATGGTCAGCGAATTAGTGATCAGTATGTCGGCGCCGCTTTCGGCATAGCGCCTGTGGATATCTAACACTGCGGCGGGACAGGTGATATTGTTAACCCCGCCCATCTCTAAGCCCATAAACGCCAACTGAGTCCCCATGGCACCGTCCATTACCATCGGCCGTTCCAAACCTACCAATGCTTCACCCAGTTTCAACATAAAGACTCCTACACTTGTTCAACTTTCAGCCCCACCATTCCGCAACAAGAACCCACAAACTCACACACCCACAAACCATCTCCATACTTTTTAAAATTATGACATATCTCGGGCGCATGTTCAACTGTGTTGGTTTGCCCAGTCAAGCTCGCCCTTGACTTTTCGGGCACTTTCCAATATTTTAAGCGCCTTTCCTGCGGTGTGTCTAAGGAGACTATCCCCGCTGCGGGACATCTGGCCCTCCGGCCTGATTTCGCTTTACAACAAGCGGGGATTTTATCTATAGTAGCGCCGGAAAGTTAACAGAAAAAAGAAACGCGGAACAAGGACCGCAAGCAGATTATGAGCCAGATTGATAAAACAAACATCAGGAAGCAATTCCAAAGACACGACCGTGACACCGGTTCTAGCGAAGTGCAGATAGCCGTTCTCACCAAAGAGATCGAAATGCTCACCGAGCACCTCAAGGTTAACAAAAAAGACCATAGCTCGCGTTACGGCCTTATACGTAAAGTGAACACACGCAGAAGCCTTCTTGACTATCTTAAACGCGAAGATCCAGACGTTTATAAGAAGACAATCAAGGATCTGAACCTGCGCCGCTGACCTGCGCGCTGCGGTCGCGCGGTAAAAACCGCGCGACCAGTATCCGTACAGATTCGCCTTTACGCGGACCCTCTTCACGTTTTCGTGAGCCACCTTTCCTGGCTTCTAGCTTCACGGTCCTTTTTCCGCTGAAAGGCACACACAATGAATGACACTACTGTTGTCTCCGTCAATGTTGGCGGGGCGACTATGACTATTGAGACGGGCCTGCTGGCTCGTCAAGCAGCAGGCACCACCGTGGCTCGTCTGGGCGACACTATGGTGATTAGCGCAGTCACCAACACCGACAAGCCGCGGGAAGGCATCGACTATTTCCCGCTGCAGGTCGAATACCGCGAAAAATATTATGCCGCAGGACGCTTCCCCGGCGGTTATTTCAAACGTGAGCAGCGCCCCTCCGAAAAGGAGATACTATGCGCCCGCATCACTGACCGCCCCATCCGCCCTCTCTTCCCCGAAGGTTACCGGAATGACGTGCAGGTCAACAACATGGTGCTTTCAGCCGATGGCCAGAACGATGCAGACATCCTGGCAGTCAACGCTTCTTCCGCGGCATTGCACATCTCGGATATCCCTTTCATGGGGCCGATCGGCTGTGTGCGCGTTGGTCGCATCAATGGCGAGTTCGTAATCAACCCAACGCATGCTCAGCGCAAGGACAGTGACCTAGACCTGATCTACGCCGGAACCCGTGAACGCTTCTTGATGATGGAGGGCAGCGCAAAGGAGATATCCGAGGAGGATTTCTTGGCAGCCATGAAATGCGGCCATGCTGAAGTTGTCAAGCTTGTCGAAGCGCAGCACGAATTGCGCAAGCTGCTCGGCAAGCCTGAGAAAATCATCACTGAAAGCGAGCCCGAAGCGGACAAGATGGCGTTCCTTTACGAGAACGGTGGCAAAGCCCTTAAACAGGCGCTGCTGATCGCCGATAAGATGGAACGCCAAAACGCGGTAAAGGCCATCCGCGAAGAGTTGTGCGCCAAAGCTATAGAAAAATGGCCGGAGGAGATCACTGCGTCTTCTTTCGTCAAATTCTTTGACGCCATGGAAATCGATCTGGTACGCAAGAACATTCTCGATGACGGCAAACGCATCGATGGTCGGGCAGCTAACGAAATCCGTAAACTCTACGCGCAACTGCAGGTAATGCCTCGCGCACATGGTTCAGCCATCTTTGAGCGCGGGGAAACCTCCGCCCTCGGCTCCGTGACGCTCGGCACGAAAAAGGACTCTCAGGACTTGGACGCCATCACTGGCGGCGAGACCAGCAAGTCCTTCATGCTGCACTATAACTTCCCGCCTTATTGTGTCGGCGAAGTAGGCAGGCTCGGTGGCCTCGGACGGCGCGAGATCGGGCACGGTGCTTTGGCTGAACGCTCGTTGGCGCAGGTCATCCCTGACGATTATCCCTACACCATCCGCGTGGTGTCAGACATCATGGGTTCTAACGGCTCGTCTTCGATGGCTTCCATCTGCGTCGGCGCACTGGCCATGATGGATGCCGGCATCCCAATCAAGTCTCCGGTAGCAGGCGTGTCGGTCGGACTTTTCACCAACAAGGACGAAAGCAAAAAAATTCTTGTGACCGATATCCTCGGGTCCGAGGATCATTGCGGCGATATGGATTTCAAGGTGGCTGGCACTGAAAAAGGCATCACCGGTTTCCAGGTTGACCTCAAGTTGCGCGGTCTCACATGGGATGTCGTCGAAGACGCCCTCGCGAGCGCCAGAACCGGACGTATGCAGATTCTAGACTTCATGCGCTCTGTGATGCCTGCGTCGCGCGAGGAGCTGTCGCCTTTTGCACCTCGTATAACAATTATGCAGATTCCGGTAGACAAGATCGGCGCCCTGATTGGCCCCGGCGGCTCCAACATCCGCCGCGTGTGCGAAATCTCCGGCGCACAGATCGACATCGAGGACGACGGCAAGGTCAGCATCTACGCCAACAACGCCGAGTCCCTCAAGATCGCTCAGGACGAAGTCGGCTCCATCACAGCCGAAGCCGAAGAAGGACGCATCTACGAGGGTACGGTCACCGGCATCAAGGAATTCGGTTGCTTTGTCGAAATCCTGCCGGGCAAGGACGGGCTCTGCCACATCAGCGAGTTGGCTGACCGCCGTATCGGACAGGTCGAGGAGGTCTGCAAGGTCGGTGATAAGATGCAAGTCAAATGCATCGGCATCGATGACCGCGGACGCATCAAGCTCAGCCGCCGCGAGGCCATGCGCGACCTAGACGCGCAGAAACAAAACGCTTAACACCAACTACAGCCCGCGGCAAAAAAGCCGCGGGCTGTATTCTTTCTGACACAACCAATATGCCTGATAACGCCCATACTCCTCGCGTCTTAGGTATCGACACCTCATTGCGCTCAACGGGTATAGGCATCTTGGAACGTACCGGATCGCGCATGCTTCCGGTCTACTACGGCACGATCAAGAATCAAGCAGGCATGCCGTTAACCGCTTGCCTTTTGAACTTGCAGGATAGGATAGAAGCATTAATCCGCGAACATGAGCCGGACGCAGTCGCGATCGAAGGCATCTTCTACGCCAAAAACGTCAAGACCATGATGATCCTCTGCCACGCGCGCGGCGCCATCATCGCGCAGTGCGCGCGCCTCGGTCTGCCGGTTTACGAATACGAGCCGCGCCGCGTGAAAATGGCGGTGGCGGGCTACGGCGGAGCACAAAAACTCCAAATCCAGAAAATGGTCAAGACGCTGCTGCACCTTGACGAAGAGCCTCAGAATGATGCGGCCGACGCGCTGGCTCTCGCCATCACCCACCTGCACAACCGCACCGCCCTATCCGCACTCGCCACCACCCCGCTCTGAAAAGCCGATTCTGTCATAGCCCGCAACCGGCTTGCGGAAACACTAAAGCCTACGACTCTTCCTCTTCGCCGTAATGCTGCTCCAGCGCATCGCCGATCATCTCCAGAGCCTCTTCGAGGTCGCTGTCCTTGACGTTCATCGGCGGCAGCAGACGCACCACATGCTCGCCCGCAGGGCAACACAGCAGCCCCATATCCTGGCATGTCGCCACAATTTCTTTGGCAGCACCTTCGACAACCATGCCGATCATCAATCCCTTGCCACGGATCTCCAAGACCTGCTTGTACTTGTCAACAAAGACGCTGAGTCCTTCTACAAACAGCTTGCCCACCTCTTCCGCGTGCTTTAAGAGCGCCTCCTCCTCGATCACCTCCAGAACCGCCAGAGCAGCCGCACAAGAAATCGGATTGCCGCCGAACGTAGAGGCGTGATGCCCCGGCTGGAACACATCCGACACGGCGGGCGACGCCACCAGCGCACCCATCGGGATACCGTCGGCCAAGGACTTCGCCAGCGTAAAGGCATCCGGCTTCAGCGGGTAGTGCTGCCAGCCGAACCACTTGCCTGTGCGCCCCATGCCGCACTGCACCTCGTCGCAAAGCATCAGCAGCCCTTTGTCGTCACAAAGCTTGCGTACCCCGACCATGAATTCCTCATCAGCCGGCATGACACCTCCCTCACCCTGCACGGCCTCGACCATCACAGCCACAGTGCGCTCATTGACTGCGGCTTTCACAGAATCGAGATTGTTGAACTCTGCGAAAGCAAAACCTATCGGTAACGGGTCAAAACCTTTCTGAACCTTAGCCTGGCCGGTCGCCGCGATCGTCGCCAAAGTGCGCCCGTGAAAAGAGTTCTGCATGGTGATGATCTCGTATTTACCCTTGGCACTGCCCCACAAGCGCGCGAGCTTGATCATCGCCTCGTTGGCCTCAGCCCCCGAGTTACAGAAAAAACACTTGCCGTTTAACGAGAGCTTGGAAAGCTTTTGCGCCAGCAACGCCTGGCCGACATTGTAAAACAGGTTCGAGCAATGCCCCAATGTCGCAACCTGATCCTGCACTGCTTTAACCACTTTTGGATGACAGTGTCCCACGTTGTGAACAGCTATTCCGGAAGTGAAGTCAAGGTATGTCTTGCCGTCAGGATCGCGCACCTTGCAGCCGCTGCCACTGGTTAAAGTCGCCGTCGGCGCATAAGTGTGCATCACATACTGGTTAAACAATTCGGCAATGTCTGTGCTCTTACTCATCTGCTATGATCTCCGTTCCTACACCTTGTTTTGTAAAAATCTCCAACAGTAAAGAGTGTGGCATGCGCCCATCCACCAGATGGACCTTGCCGACACCCGCCCTGATCGCCTCCACACAACTGTCGAGCTTGGGCAACATGCCGCCGCCCACAACACCCGACTCCTTCAGCCTGCTCACACTGCCAACCTTCAGGGTCTTCATCAGCGAAGCAGGATCGTTCACATCCATCAGCAATCCCGGCACGTCCGATATGAAAGCCAGTTTCCGCACTTTCAGCGCTTTTGCAAGCGCCGCAGCAGCCGTATCGGCGTTGATGTTGTACACCTTGCCGTCTGCTCCCGTGCCCAAGGGCGTCACCACAGGTATGATTCCGGCGCCGGTCATCTCCAGCACGGGCATAACATCTACAGCCAGCGGCTCGCCAACATAGCCCCAGTCTATCAGCGCACCGGTCTCGGGATCCTTGCCGGTTTTTTTCTCCACACGGAAGATCCAGTCCCCGTGCAGTGGTCTAGCCCGCGCCATGTGCTTCTGCAACACCGCGACCACATTGGCGTTGACCTCGCGCTTGATCACCTGCTCAACCACACGTATGGCCGCATCGGTCGTCACGCGCAACCCCATCACAAAATCAGATTTGATGCCCGCTTGCTCCATGCCGCGTGAAATGGCTTTGCCCCCGCCGTGCACCAGCACAGTCTTCATGCCCACCGCACTCATGAAGGCTATATCGATCAACAGGCTCTCAAGATTCTCAGGAACCTCCATCACACTGCCGCCGACCTTGACCAGCACCAAAGACCCTTTGAAATCCTGAATATACGGCAGCGCCTCTGTCAGCACCGCAGCTTTCTCTATGAATTTCTGCATCACTTCCCCGCTTCCGCCCGCTGTCTGCCAGTCGTAAATTGCCTTCTGAGTCATACCGCCTTCCCGCCATGCGTCCGTTCTGCCTACGTCGTGTATTCCGCGTTGATCTTCACGTAGTCGTACGAGAGGTCGCATGTGTAAATCGTGTCCTCGCCCTCGCCAAGATGCAAATCCACCGTCACTTCGAAGGCTCGCTTGCGCATCACGTCCTGCATGGCCTTGAGCAACGCCGTGTCCGCCACGCGCCCCTGGTCATACGCGCAGATGTCGCCGTAATAAATCTGCACCTTCTGGTCATCGACCTCCGCGCCGGAATAGCCGACCGCCGCAATCACACGCCCCCAATTCGGATCCAAGCCGAACCAAGATGTTTTCACGAGAGCGGACTTCGACACCGCGCGTGCGGCCACCTGCGCGTCCTGCTCGGTCCGGGCACCCTGTACGCGCACAGTCACAAACTTGGTCGCGCCCTCTCCGTCCAGCACCATCTTTTTGCCTAGTTCAAGGCAAACCGTTGTCAAAGCGTCCACGAAATACTGCCATTGCGGATGGTAGGGCGTCAGTATCGTGTTGGCTGCCGCGCCGCTAGCCATCAGGATTACCGTGTCGTTCGTGCTGCGGTCGCCGTCGACCACAACCCTATTGAAACTGACCTCGACCGCCTCGCGCAAAGCATGATCCAAGGCCTTTGGGTGCACTAAGGCATCCGTAGTGATGAACCCCAGCATCGTCGCCATGTTAGGTTCGATCATGCCTGATCCCTTGCACATTCCTCCGATCGTAACCGTCTTGCCGTCAAGCTCAAGCTCCACCGCCACCTGTTTGTCTACAGTGTCGGTGGTCATGATCGCGCAGGCCGCGTCATGTCCGCCGATCGCGCTCAGAGCGCTGGCAGCCTTTTTTATGCCCGACGCTACACGGTCCATGGGCAAGTGCACGCCAATCACGCCGGTGGAACACACCAGCACAAGCCGCTCGTCAATGCCCAGTTCCTCGGCTGTCAGACGTGCCGTCTCCAATGCATTCCTAACGCCCTCCCCGCCGGTGCAGGCATTGGCGCATCCGCTGTTGACCACCACAGCCTGTGCACTGCCTGAAGCAGTGCGCTCGCGGTCAACCCGCACAGGAGCCGCTGCGACCTTGTTGGTCGTGTACACGGCCGCCACCGGCACCGGCTTGTCGGCCACAACCAGAGCCAGGTCCTTGCGTCCCTGATACTTGATGCCAGCCTCAACGCCGCATGCCCTGAAGCCCTGGGCAGCAGTCACGCCACCCTCTAAAAATTCAAAAGTCTTCATCTCGGATTAACCCGGATACTTCAAATAAAATATTCTGCCGCAATTTCTCGCAGCTAGAAATTCCTGAAAAATGATCTGGTATGATCGAATATTTAGGCGGCAATGTCGATTAAAAACGGGACGCGGAAAAAAATGGCTCTTTTGAGTTATGCGGATAAACCCTTTGCCGTG
>JAQVQN010000365.1 GCA_028701555.1 Kiritimatiellia bacterium
GGACCAGGCGGATGCGGAATACTGGATGAAGCAGCATCGGATCGCGACTGAGGGCGCAGGTGAGTTGTCTCCCTTGGATTATGAGGATTACTGCCGCAGCGGCGGCTTCGAGGCCTGGGGACGGTGTTTGCGGGAGCTGTCGCCGGAGGCGGTTGTCAGCCAGATCGAGCTTTCCGGCTTGCGCGGTCGGGGCGGGGGGGGGTTCGGAACCGGCCGCAAATGGCGGACTGTGGCGGTGGCACGCGCAGCGAATGGCGGGGCGGCTTATGTGGTTTGCAACGGTGACGAGGGTGATCCAGGCGCGTTCATGGACCGCATGCTGCAGGAGTCATATCCTTACCGGGTGCTGGAGGGCATGCTTATCGCCGCTTATGCGGTCGGTGCGGCGGAAGGTGTGGTCTATATCAGACATGAGTACCCTTTGGCGGTCATCAGAATCAATGCCGCGATCACGACTTTGCGGGAGAAGGGGGTGCTGGGTGCGGGTGCGCCGGGCGGCATCTCTTTGCGCGTGGTTGAGGGCGCGGGCGCATTCGTTTGCGGCGAGGAGACCGCCTTGTTGGCGAGTGTCGAAGGAAAACGCGGTGTGCCGAGCATGAGGCCGCCTTACCCGGCGGAGAGCGGGTTGCACGGTTGTCCGACACTGATCAACAACGTGGAAACGTTGGCCACGGTGCCGTGGATCATCCGGCACGGAGCGGAATGCTTCAAGGCTGTCGGCACTGCGGGAAGCGCGGGCACGAAAGCCTTTGCGCTCGCGGGCAAGATACGGCGTGGCGGCCTGGTTGAAGTGCCGATGGGGATTTCCCTGGGAGAACTGGTGGATGATATCGGCGGCGGTGTGGAAAAAGGAGGCACGCTTAAAGCGGTACAGATCGGCGGGCCTTCCGGCGGTTGCGTTCCGGCGTCATTGTCAAGGATATCAGTCGATTACGAGGCTATCACTGCGGCAGGCAGCATGATGGGGTCAGGTGGTGTGGTGGTCTTGGATGAGACCGACTGCATGGTGGATATAGCCAGGTACTTTTTGGCCTTTACCCAAAGTGAGTCGTGCGGCAAATGCACGGCCTGCCGTATCGGCACGTGGCGCATGCTGGAAATACTTGAAAAACTGTGCGCCGGTGCGGGCCGAGTCGAGGATCTGGAGACCTTGGAGCGTTTGGCGCATGTTGTGCGGCGCGACAGCCTTTGCGGACTGGGGCGCACCGCACCGAACCCGGTTTTGTCCACGCTGGCACATTTCCGCAGCGAATACGAGGCGCACACGCGCGGTCTGTGCCCGGCGAAAAAGTGCCGGGCGCTGGTTGCTTACCGCGCCACTGAACGCTGCATAGGATGCACTATGTGCGCACAGAGCTGCCCTGTCGAGGCGATCGTTTTCACGCCTTTGGCGCGGGCAGTGATCAATGCGGACATCTGCACACGCTGCGACATGTGCCGCCAGGTGTGCCCGGAGAATGCCATTGAAATCGTGGATGCGAAAACGGATAATCAATGACATTACTGCGCGTTGCAGCATAATCGAACCATGAAACACATTAAACTTCTTGAAATTGAAACATTGCGCTTGTCTGCGGTTTCTATTCTTTGAAGTCCAGCGTAAGGAGGCGGTATGGGACGCACTAAGAGAGAGTTGGCGGGGGTAAATTTGCTGGGCGGTGCGAAAACTGCGGACATCAGGAAATATGACGCTTCGGTGCTTGAGACCTTTGTCAACAAGCACAGGGAGGGCGATTACTGGGTGACTTTCACCTGTCCCGAGTTCACCTCGCTCTGTCCGGTGACTGGGCAGCCGGATTTTGCGACAATCACGATTCAATACATACCCGACGTTAAAATGGTCGAGAGTAAGTCTTTGAAGTTATACCTCTTCGGCTTCCGTAACCGCGGCGATTTTCACGAAGACTGCGTGAACGTGATCATGAAAGACCTGTGCCGCTTGATGGAGCCGAAGTACATAGAGGTTCTGGGGCGCTTCACGCCGCGCGGCGGCATTTCGATTGACCCGTTTGTGAACTACGGCCGTCCGGGGACAGCTTATTCTGAGTTGGCGTCCGAGCGCTTCCGCGCGTATTGCGGCCGCAGGGTTTAGGCGTTCACTTGCAGCATGGGCAGCAGTTCCGCGCGGCATGCCGCATGGAGCGCGCCGTTGGTGGCAAGGAAAGAGATGCGGTGCTTCGGGTAGGCCTTCAGGATTTCGCAGGTGCCGCCCGCGCGCTCGACTATCAGGCTGGCGGCGGCCATGTCCCAGACATATATGCCGGATTCGAAATAGCCGTCAAGCTTGCCGGCCGCGACCATGCACATGTCAACTGCGGCGGCCCCCAGGATGCGCGGACGCTGAGCCATCTCCGAGATCTTGCGCATAAACCGGAAAGAGTGCTCGCCCAGATCCCATTTGTCGGCGCCTGTGGCCAGCATGGATAGCTCCAGCCGGTCGGTTGTCGTGACCCGTATGACCTCGCCGTTGCAATAGGCCGGGCTTTCGCTGGTGGCCTCGTACATCTGCAGCATTTCGGGGATGAAGACAGAGCCGGCCACGGCCTGGCCCTTATAGCGCACCGCAACCGAGCAACACCACCACGGCAGGCCGTGGAAGAAATTTATGGTGCCGTCGATTGGGTCGACGATCCAGACGTAGTCGCTCTCGGCCAAAGGTTGTTCGCTGGTTTCCTCGCCGAGGATGGCGTGATCCGGAAAGGCTGAGAGAATCACGGCCGTGGCTGTTTCTTGCGCTTCCACGTCAAGTTTGTGCTTAACGTCGGTGCGTAGGATGGAGTTCACGTCAGAGCGCCGGTGGCGATTGGCCATGACGTGGTCGCCAGCGCGCCGCGCCGCGAGAGTGGCTACGGCCTGAAGTTCAGTCGGTGTAATAGTCATAATAGGTTTTCAAACAAAAACAACTTTAGAATCAGGACTTCTGACTCATGCGACTAATCGTAAGCCTTCGTGGTTGTTTGGGTCAAGCCGCTTGCGGTAATAGACCAGTAATTAAAAATTGCAAACCGGAAACGAGACGTCTTGACGCCGTCTAGGTTATGTGGTACCTTAATACCTAATAACCGTGCCATTAGATCAAAAGGAGACCTTGATGAAAGCAAACGTGAACAAAGACACCTGTATCGGCTGTGGGCTGTGCGAGTCGATCTGCCCGGCCGTCTTTTCAAT
>JAQVQN010000366.1 GCA_028701555.1 Kiritimatiellia bacterium
CTCACTTGATCATGCTAGTTCGACCCTGATTAGCATGCTTGGTTTGACTAATCATGCATCCTTGAGCGGCTTATTTAAACTTGTTACGGATCTGCCTGGCGATCAGCTGGAACACCCTTTCCCGGATCAATTCTTTCATGATAAGCTCTTGTCTGACGGCGGCTTGTCCACCTGCCAAGCTGATGCAGATGACACATCTGTTACTACCTTAGCATGGGCTATTCAAGACCAGGCTCGACGTGTCGTGTGTTCGGAACGCCAAATGCCGGAATGGAGGGGGGGGCATGTGGTCTGGCTGCGTGGCACATGCTCCAACACGATCAGACTTGGACAGTCCCTGCCCAAACCACACGATCCGGATCAGCTATTACAGATGGAATCCTTAGCGCGGCTGGCCTTGATCCGATTCGGCATCTTCATTCGTGTCCGAAAGATTAAACCGCAACAACGGACACCAGCTGTCATGGTCCACCGTTGTGAAAACGCCTTTTATTTTACCGGTTTCTGCAAAGATACCACTGTCGAACTTCAGCTGCGTTTCCCGCTAGGCGCGCCTCTCTTAATTGGGCGTGATACCTGGCTGCGAGATGGGTGCTCGACCTACCAATTGCCACGAGCTTGGAGTCACGAATGCCGCGTGTTTGTCGACCAATCAGAGGGTTCTGAGCCGCTCAGTTGCCTTGAAGATATTCCGCGTGACAGTCGTTACTACCGTCATCTCCGTATCCGTGGCTTAGAAGACGCGACTGTCTATATTTTCCCATATCCAGAGTACGAAGAACGCATCAAGATCACCTGCAATGTCGAGCGCCACGATGCGAACCGTGAAGGAACGCCGATTAACAAGTCGCTTGTTAATACGCCATATGGCAAGGCTTGGAAATGCAGTCATGTATCCGGCACGCTTAGTTACTATACGGAATTGCCTGACGGAATCTTGTGGTGAACAAATAAAACATAGTAATTTGATGTTTATGGTGGTTTAACTTAAAGCCCGGATCAATAATCGGTCCGGGCTTTGTGTAGGGCGGTGCGCCATGCATGGCGTTTCATTAGACGGTAATGTTCTCAATATACCATCTGAATCTGGCAACAACTTCATAAGCGCCAATCCTACAGTAAAGATTATTAATTCGACTGTTGCCGGAAAAACGTATTGGCCAATCCTATATTGTTTCATTTATTGTTTCATTTTTCTGTTCCTCCACATAAATAAAACTTCTTCAATGCTTAACCTAAAATATCGGGCAATTTTGAAAGCATAGATGCAACTTGTAATTACAGAAAAACCGAGTGTCGCCCGCAGTATTGCTAGCGTTCTCGGCAACTACGAAAAAACACAATGAAAACGTACGGGGCGAAGGTTAAATCGTAACGTGGCGCATTGGGCATCATGTAAATATGTGCGAAGCAGGAAGCTACGACGAGTGTTTCAAAAAGTGACGCCAAGATGATTCATCTGCATGACTTAAGTCGCGAATGTTCTCGGCTTCAACATACAGCCCTCACGCTGATAAAAATATCTGCACTTTGGTGCAATAATTTTTATTACGGCTCATTCAGATGCCCGTTTTGTCACACAATAATGCAGGAAATAAGTTTGGTTGTTTGAAAGTTAGCGTTATACTCTGTGATTGACCTGCTCATGCAAAAGACTTGGGACTAAGATCGATATCAATAATAAGCGCTATGTTCCGCTGATTGGCAGAATCAAACCCTTCTATCAGTTAATTGTATAGCTGAATATGCGAAATAATGTACATCTATGCACGTTTTAGGGTGGCAACAACGTGCAATACAACACGTTTCCAATGCTTAAGTTGATTTTGTCCTTTAATCGATCTGTGAGGGCTTTGGTTTTTCAGGAGGCTAAGCATGATACGCCTTGCTTGAGATGAGCTGCTAAATTGGAAATTACAGGAGAACCATAAGCCGCTCATCGTACGCGGCGTTCGCCAGTGCGGCAAGACATGGCTGTTGAAAGCGTTTGGCAGCACCTATCCAGCGTGTGCCTATTTCAATTTCGATGGGAATCCGCGCTTGCATGCGGTTTTCGATATGGATCTGAATCCGGACAGGATTCTGCAAGACCTTGCGCTGCTCCAGAACAGACGCATCAACCTGGACGATATCCTGATCGTTTTCGATGAGATCCAGTTCTGCAACAAGGCCTTGACGAGCCTCAAGTATTTCCGTAAGAACCGACCGGAGGCGTCGATCGTCGCCGCGGGATCCTTGTTGGGCATCGCTTTGTCAAAGCCGCTGTCTTTTCCGGTTGGTCAAGTGGACTTTCTCGACCTCTACCCGATGACCTTCACAGAATTCCTAGCGGCCAACGGCGAAGACCTCATGGTTGAGACGCTGGCTGAAATCAAAGCCGGTGAGGCCATTCCCGCCAGCATCCATCCGCACCTGATCGACTTGCTGTCCACGTATTATTTTGTGGGCGGCATGCCAGAAGTGGTCGCATCATGGGCAAACAACCACGAGCCGGACGAAGTTGCGCGGATCCAAAAATCCATTCTCGACAGTAACGAACTGGATTTTGCCAAACATGCGCCAGATCGTGCATTCGAGAAACTATCGTCTATCTGGCACGCGGTTCCGGCACAACTGGCCCGTGATAACAAGAAGTTTATCTTCAGTCACGTCAGGGCAGGCGCACGGGGCAGGGACCTGGAAGGCGCGCTGCAATGGTTGATTTCTGCCGGTCTGCTTTACAAGGTGCCGAAAATCGATAAGCCGGGCATACCGTTATCGGCTTATACGGACGACAGTTTTTTCAAGCTCTATCTTTGTGATGTCGGCCTGTTGCGGGCCATGGCGGATATCCCCTTGCCGTCGATCAAGCAAAAGGATCCGTTCTTTTCCGAATTTCGCGGGGCTTTGACAGAAAACTTTGTCCTGACCGAACTGGTTGCCCGAAACCTGGAGCCCGTTTTCTGGAAGTCAAAACATGCGGCAGAAGTCGACTTTGTCTGCCGCATCGGACAGCAGATCGTCCCGGTCGAGGTCAAAGCTGACGAAAATGTCAGGTCACGCAGCCTGGCGGTGTACCTGGAAAAATATAGTCCGTCCGTAGCTGTGCGCCTGTCTGCCAAAAACGCCGGGATGGAACCGCCCTTGTACAGTCTGCCGTTGTACCTCACTTCCCAGTTG
>JAQVQN010000367.1 GCA_028701555.1 Kiritimatiellia bacterium
AACCAGAAAATCGCAGAGCAGTTGCGGATGCTTAGCCGCCTGATCGGCGAGCACATCGATATCGTCTGGCAACCCTGCGAAATACCACTACCCGTGCAAATGGACCCTTCGCAGTTGACACAGATACTGACCAACCTGACCATTAACGCGCGGGACGCGATCGGCGATTCAGGCAAAATGACGATCGAGACCAGTTTGGCCTCAATAACTGAGCCCATGATGTTCAATAAGAATGACTTGCAACCCGGACAATACGCTGTGCTTTCAGTCACAGACAACGGTCGCGGCATCTCTCCCGAAAACCTGACGCGTGTTTTCGAGCCGTTCTTCACCACCAAGCCGGTCGGCAAGGGTTCCGGCCTCGGACTCTCAACCGTCTACGGCATCATCCGGCAGTGCTCGGGCCATATCCATGTCTACAGCGAAAAGCGCCGGGGCACCACCTTCCGCATGTATTTCCACTTATGCTCTGAAATCGCAACGCATCAGGAGCACACGCCCGCCAAAGAGCCTGGAACGCTTTGCCATGAGACCGTGCTACTGGTTGAGGACGAGCGCGCATTGCTGGCGTTCGTCAAGAAACTGCTCGAGCAGATGGGCTATAATGTGCTTTCAGCGCACGGACCGCAGGAAGCTCTTAAGATAGAGAGTGATTACACTGGCGATGTTCACCTGCTACTGACCGATGTCATCATGCCGGAGATGAACGGACCGCAACTGGCAGACATTCTGCATCGGAAACGGCCGTCAATGAAGGTCGTGTTCATGTCCGGATATACAGCCAATGCCATCACCCATCAGAAGATTCTTGCGAAAGACACCGCTTTCCTATCAAAACCGTTCTCTTCGTCGGACCTGTGGTTTGCCCTGCGCAAAGTTTTGGATGTTCCCGCTGCAAGCCCTGCCGGGCAGTCCAGCGGACACAATCCGGTGAGCTGAGAAAGCCATGACCCACGCCGCCGTATTCTTCAACGCGATGATCCTGCGCGAGCCTTACTCGGGAGTAGAGGTCACCGTGCACCAGACACTCCGCGCCCTGGCCGAACACGGCACCATGCCGCTCTGCGCCTGCCTGCCCGCCTCACACCGACCAATCCCGCCAACCCCGCTCATGCGCCTGATGCCGATAAAATTCGCGGGCAATTCCAAACTGCTGCGCATTATATGGGAACAGACCGCGCTTCCGGTTTTGCTGCGCCGCTGGCGCGTACCGCTTTTGCACGCGCCTGCCTATGTCGCCCCGCTTCTCGCTCAGTGTCCCTGCGTGCTGACCGTGCATGACCTGCATGTCTTCACCCACCCGGCCTTCTGCAGCGCCGGCAACCGCCTACATTACCGCATGCTCATGCCTCGCTCCATTCAGCGGGCCGCCAGGATTATCGCTTACTCCGAACACACACGCGACAACATCATAGCCAGCTTCCCCGAAGCCGCATCGAAAATCACGGTAGTCCCGCCCGGCATCCAGTCCGACCTGCAACCCTGTTCCGATCCGGCCCGCCTGCAAACCGTCAAAGCCCGCTACGGGCTGGCTGAAAAATTCCTGTTGTTCGTGGGTGACCTTACCAGCCGGAAGAATATCGATGGCATCATCCGCGCCTTCGCCGCCTTGCACTCGAAGCACCCCGGGCTGCACCTGACGCTGGCTGGCCACTGTGACCGGCGCATGTCGTCTATCCTTGCCGCTGCCGCTGCCGAAACCGGTGTCGCCGGGCAACTGACACTGCCTGGATATATCGCGCCGGAAGATCTGGCCGCCGTGTATTCCCTGGCAGCCTTGCTGGTTTTCCCTTCGCACGACGAGGGCTTCGGACTGCCGCCGCTTGAGGCCATGGCCTGCGGCTGTCCCGTGGTATGCTCACGCGGCCCGTTGTCAGCGATGCACGGGCCAGCGGCGACCGCCTGCGACGCGGCAGTTCCGGCGTCGATCGCCGAGGCCTGCCACCGCCTGCTCGAGGACAGTCCATACCGTGAAGCTCAAATCCGCGCCGGATTTCAGCGCTCCGCAGCCTTCTCCTGGAAAACATCGGCAGCGGCACTGCAAACGGTCTACCGCGAACTGCTGCATGCAAGCGAGTGAGGTTGCCGTGTCAATCAGTGTTCATCCGTGGTTTCTGTTTAAGGGCGCGCCCGACATCCGGCACCGCCTCCAGAAGCGAACGGGTGTACTCATGCCGCGGTGTCTTGATCACCTCATCGGCACTTCCAGTCTCGACAAAGACACCTTCCGACATCACTGCCACCTTATCGCAGATGTTGCGCACGACAGCCAAGTCGTGCGATATCAAGATGATGGCCAAATTCAGGTCGCGCTGCAATGAGCGCAATAGGTTCAGTATCCGCGCCTGCACCGAGACATCCAGCGCACTGACCGGCTCGTCCGCGATGATCAGCCGCGGTTCGAGCGCGAGACACCGCGCGATGCTGACACGCTGGCATTGACCGCCGCTGATTTCGCGCGGAAATGCATCGAGCAGGTTATGCGGTAAACCCACAAGATCCATCAACTCTTCTACCCGCACTTTAATGCCGGTGCCTGCCGCCAGACAGTGAACCCGCAAAACTTCCTCCAGCGTCTGGCGCACAGTCATGCGGGGATTTAACGAGCCCACCGCGTCCTGAAAAACCATCTGGACACTGCGGCGGTAGCGGCGAAATTCAGCCGCTGTCATGCTTGCCGTACCCGCGCCCTCGAAAGTTATCTTGCCGCCTGCGGGCTTTTGCAACCCGATCAAGGTCTTGGCCAACGACGATTTGCCGCAACCGCTCTCGCCAACTATACCGAAAGAGGCCCCAGCTTCAATCCGGAATGAGACCCCGCGCACAGCCGCTACCGGCGCCTGCCCCCTTTTGTGGTAAACCACATGCAGATTGTCGACATTCAAAAGCATAAGCATTCCATTAGCTCTTCACTCTTCACTATTAACTATCAACTATTCACTATTCACTATCAACTATTAACTATTAACTATTCCCTATTCCCTATTCCCTCTTCCCTCTTCCCTCTTCCCTCACACACTCTCTCTACGCAAGCCAGCAGCGGCACATGCGGTCGCCGGCAATAATCTCTGGCGGCTCTTGACTGCATCTCGGCATGGCCTGCGCGCAGCGCGGCGCGAAGGCGCAGCCCTCCGGCCAGCGGTCGGCGGAAGGTA
>JAQVQN010000368.1 GCA_028701555.1 Kiritimatiellia bacterium
GTCCTCGACCTCAGGGAACGCCTTGGCCAACGCGCCATGCCCGCGCGCGGCCGCCGTATGGTAACGCACCTCCATACGCTCTTCCGATGAAACCGCCTGCTTTTCACTGCGGTATGTCTGCACCAGCACAGCGTTTTCTTCCAGCCACGCTTTTGACCGCGCCATCTCTTGCGGTGTCTCTTTAGGCAAGACCACCAGCGAGACCAAGGCCACCAACAGCCACGGCCACGTCCGCACCGCATAGTGCATGAAATTGAAGAGCAACGTCGCGCCTATAGCGTGTTTCTCATTTTTAGCCGCCAACATGCGCTGCGCGATGTAGCCGCCACCGCCAGGTTCAGCCCCAGGATACCAGACGTTCCACCACTGCACCGCCAACGGCAGAACCATCACCGTCACCAGCAGAGCCATGTCGCCGCCCTCGACACTCGGAAAGAAACTCAGCTTGTCCGCTGGAAGCCGCTCCCACAATCCCGCCAAAGTGGTAACCCCCGTACCCCCGACATCAGCCTTGACCAGGTAGACCGCCGCCGCGATAGCGCCGCCCAGCGCAATCGCGTATTGGAAAAAATCCGCCCAGATCGATCCGGTCAGCCCGCCCAAGGTCGCATAAATGCCGACACCCACCGAAGCCCAAACCAGGGTCTCGACCGCCGACAACCCGAAGATCACCTGGCCGATCTTGATCGCCGCCAACGACCCGATTGCTAGCGACATAACATTGAAGAACACCCCCAGATAGAGCGCTCGGAATCCGCGCAGCGCCGCCGCCGCGCGGCCGCTGTAACGTAGCTCATAAAAACCCAGATCCGTGTCCAGTTCCGACCGCCGCCACAGTTTGGCGTATACGAACACCGTCAGCATCCCGGTCAACAGAAAGGCCCACCATACCCAGTTGCCAGCCACGCCATCATTACGCACGATGTCAGTAATCAGATTGGGCGTACCACAAGAAAAGGTGCACGCCACCATCGAGATACCCAGCAACCACCAGGGCATGGTACGGCCTGAGAGGAAAAAATCCGACGCGCTGCGGCTGGCGCGCCGCGCCGCCGCCGCGCCGATCGCCACCACCGACACCAAAAACCCGACAATGATAACTGTATCCAGCAGTGTTATCTTAAACATGCCTCATCTCATTACCTCTGCGCCTCTGCGTCTCTGCGTTAAAATCCCCCGAGCACTGCAACTTTAGAACTCTCGCACTCTCGCACTTTAGAACTTCTTACCCCACCGCACAAGGCCCGCCGCGCGCAATGCTATCGTAACAGGCATTCATGGCCTGAATGGTCTGGCGGTGCCAGCGCAGATTGATCAGCGGCTGTTGTACCCCTCGAATACAACCCACAAACTCGTCAATCATGCCGATCCACTCGTCAAAATAGGTGTACTGCACCGTATAGCGGTCATTCGGCGCGCCGTTGTGATAAACGTTCGGGCCGAAGCAGTCACACACGATCGTGCCCTGCTCGCCGACCACCGTGACGTTCACCTCCATGCGCTTGGGAAATACCTCCCAGCCCGGACCCGGCACCTTGAGACGCTCCTCCATGCGCGACCATGAGGGATCGAACAGAAACGCCGTGCCGTCCTTCATCTTGCCGTTCACCAACAACATATCCTCAACCTGCAAATCCGGCCGCAGGTTGGGTGCGACAGACGAATAGACAAAATCGAAATCCGCGCCGGTCAGATGACGGATCAGGTCAAAAATGTGCGGATGGTCGCACAGAGCCCCGCCGCGGCAACGCTCGTCCCCCTCTTTCAAAGCCACGCGCCTTCCGTAGCTGGCCTCGGGCACCCCCTGCCACGGAAAAGCCCAGACCGGCGAAAGCGTGATATTGGTCGCCTGCATGGAGATGATCTTTCCGACCACGCCATCAACGATCAGTTTCTTCAAACGGTGTACCACCGGATTGTAGTGCATCTCTAGTTCGATCTGGCATACGATTCCGGCCTTGTCGACCGCCGCAATCATCGCATCATATTCATCCATATCGAAAGAAGGTATTTTCATCGACAGCACATGCACCCCGCGCCGCGCACACTCCTGCACCTGCGCCAGATGTTTGTGATTCGCCGAGGCCAATACCACCGCCTCGATGTCGGGATGACGCTCGAACATCTCGTCCGCGCTCAGATAGCATGGCACCCCTGTTTTATAAAGCTCATAAGTATCTTTGGCCGACTGGTCTTCAGCGCACGCCGCCACCCAGTCCAGCTTGGCATTCTCAATCAGAGTCTGATAATATTTGCGCGTGTGCCCGTGCGTCAGCGACATCATCGCTATCTTAACCGGCTTCATGCTCATTCCCCCTCCGAAAAAATTGCGGGCTCGCGTTGTTCAGCCTGCGCCAACGTCTTGCCGACCATCTCCGCCAGTCGGCGGTCGGCTCCCCGCCATGCTTCGGCCAACGTCCGCTCTTTCAAAACCGCGAACGCCGCGCGGACTGCCCAGATCTCCGCATCGCTGAAACCGAACAACTCGGCATCGGTGTCAGTGAAGGTTTTCGATCCCTCCGCCGTAAAGATGTAGATCGATGATTGCGGCACCTGCGAGTCCACCAACCTGTCGCAGGCGACCCCGCGGCGCGCGATGATCTCGTGCCGGTCGATCTCCGCCGCGCCTTCCGGCAGCGCCGCGGAACACTCGACACTCGCGCTCATCCCGTTCGCGAAGGTCACGATTACATTCGCCACCTTGCCTCCGGAGACCGCCGCGAAGGCTTTGCGGATCGATGAACCCGCCATCCACTCGCACAGGTCGAATTCGCGATAGAGCAGATGCTCCAGTCGCGCACCGCCCCGCATCACCGCGAAACGCAAGGTCGATACATCCTCCAGCGTGCCTGCGTCGATGCTCTTCTTAATCTCCACAAACCGACGTTCCACGCGCCACGGCAGCATCGGCACGGGGCCTTCGGCTCTTTCCAGCCGCACCCCGGCCGCTCCGGTATCCGCGGCCAGTTGTCCGCTCATGGGCACCCCGTACTTGTCACACAGCCGCCGCAGCGCCGCGTTCATCCCGCTCACATCCATTCTCAAATTCCCTCCCTGCCCTTTTTTACACTCGTCTCTGCAACCACTTCGCCCTTCGCGCCTCCGCTCGAGGCACCCTCCTGGGCAACGCCTTTTTTAC
>JAQVQN010000369.1 GCA_028701555.1 Kiritimatiellia bacterium
GTCCGGCCCCATGGTAATGGCGTGCCCGGTTATTCCCTCTTTGGCCAGCAGTTCCGCCAAGACCGGCGCGGACGCATGGTCACCGATTGCCTCCAAAGCCATCGCAACCGCCCGGAAATGCGAGAACTCATGCTGGCTGTCCAGCACGCGCGCCTTATTTAGCAGAGCCGGCAGCGCCTTTGCCGACCCCGCCCGTCCGAGCGCGATTATATAACTGTCCACCCAACTGACGCTGCGGTTGAACTGCCCCATGCCTCGAAAATTCCAGCCCTTGTCCCAATCCGTGTTCTGAATTTTATCGATCAGCAGATCCTCTCCGTCCGCATGCCCCATCATGGCCAAGACATGCGCATACTTGAAGCGAGCGTCTTTATCGTTGCTGTTTCTTAACGCATCCTTCAGCAGCGGCGCACTGCGCTTGGGATCGGTCAGCACAACACTCAACCCCTGATAGTCTTTCGGAATCAGCGCAACTGCCTCTGTAAACTTTTTGTCCGGCATCGGGAATGAGTCCTTCCATCCCAAGACCGCTTCAGGCAGTATCTGTTTTTCAATCAGATGTTTCTGCAGGGAGCGCATGTTCACGGCGCGCGCCGTCACGCCGTCTCGCACCGCCATAGCTGCGGCCACACCCGCTGCGTAACCCTGATTCTGGATGTCGGGCTGCATACGCAGGATCGGCATGGCGTCGCGGTGCGCGCTCATCCCCAAGCCGATCACCAGCAACCCCTCCAACTCTTTCGGCAACATGCAGCGGTAAGGCAAATTGACAATCATGCGGTTATGACCGGGGTCTTCTATGAAGAAGTTCTCATGCACAGTGTGACCGTGCGAATCGAAATTGCTGGCGGTTTGCACCACCACATCCGGATAACTGCGCTCATTGAGCACATCCAGCGGCGTGATGTAGAAAGCCCCGACCATACGCCGCCGCTCACGGCTGTTGATCACCTGCGACTGATCCCAAACCGTTTCGCTCATGCTGTAGCGCGAACGCAAGGCGAAGAAAAAAAGGTCGGCGGCATCGGTGTCGTCCAAAAAGCCGAAATCGGTGTTGGTGTAGCTGGCACCCATGTTGCGCGGCGTCTGACCGACTCCCTGCAGCACAAGCTCGTCAGCCGTGATGAACTCCGTCTCCTCGCCGGCCATGGCCGGCAGCTCGGCATTGCCCGTGGCGTCGATTGCAACCTTGCACTTGATGACCCCGCGTTCTCCGTCAGGCATCACCACCACGACTCCGGCCAGCCGTCCCTCTTCCACCAGCACACCCTGCACCATGGTGCCGTACCAGATTTCGGCTCCAGCGGCCCGGTTCTCCCTGCGGTACCACTCCGATTTGCTCTGGCTGAAAACCGCGCCGGTTTTACTGACCCCGTCATCAATCTCTTTCGTGAAACCGACCCGGTTGCCGTAATAATAACGCCCGATCAGTCCTTCGGTCTGAACCCCGCCCATATGGTAAAGATACTCGCAGACGATCGTCCGCGCGCCCTGGCGCGCGGCGGCTATGCCGGCCGGGCCGCCACCGGTACCCGCGCCAGCCACCATCACATCACATTCCGCCAGCACCGGCAACTCCCGCGACTCTACCTCAACCGTACCCGACGTGTTGGGAAGATAAGGCGGCAAACGCTTTTCGTGTTCAGCGACCTTGACCTCCCCGTGCTTCTGCTTAGTCTTGCCGCGCACAAGTACCGCGCCAACCTCGCCGCGCCCGCGCGCTTCAGCCGCTGCGGCAGCCCCGACACGCTCGCCCGCAGCCATCAGATTGCCCGGCTTCATCAGCTCGGCGGCGGCATGCCGCGAAACGTCGGCCAGCGCACCCAGCACATACAGGTTTTTCACGCCGTCAGGCTTGAATACGTTCACGTCCAACGCATCAACCCCCTGCCAACCAGCCCGCGAGCTGGACACTCCGGCAATATGATCCGGCGGAACCAGCAGCAGCGTGTCCGCCGAATCAAGCTGCGACGGCACAAAAGTCAGATCCCTGGCCCGCTGTTCCGCCTCGGCGAAAGAACGCGCGGAACCGTCTTTCATCGATATGTCTATCTCGCACTCGAACATCCGGCCTTTGATCTCGTCCGGCATGCCTTTCGGCGGACGGACGCCGGTCACGCGGGCTTCATACAGACCGAATAGCTCTTTGACCCGCAAACCCTCGGCCTGCGGGGCCTCTCCGGCTATCACCGTCCGTTTGAAGGTGTATACCCCAGCCTGGAATGGCGCGAACTTGGCACCGGCCGAACGTGTCACAACGCCGCGCTCGGTCGCGTCTATGACCACCTTGGCTTTGACAGCCTGCCTACCGCTGCGGTTGGCCAGCACCACCCCGGACACCCCTCCGGCCGCGTCCACAAGCAAATCTGTGGCCAAAGTGCCGGTAATGAAAGTGACTCCAGCCCGCATCAGCGCCTCGTCCAAAGTTTTTTTCACCTTCAGCGGAGTGGTTCTGTCAGCCAAACTCATTTTTTCCGCCTCGGCCTCCACAGGATACACGAAAATTTCACCCAGTAACTGCCTCGCATAAGCTTTGTCCAGCAAGGCTGACACCTTGAGATATCTGAACTTGCCTGCGACCGGAACACTCATAATCGCAGTACCGGAACCGATTTCATTGCTCTGCTCAGCGGTCTCGCCCAGCATTCTCCACTGTTGCCGGTCATCGCTGCCATGCACCTTGAGTGACCCGGTGACAAAACCATTGTTGCCGCGACGCTCGAATACCGCCGCGCCGACCTCCCTCAGATCGATCACGGCTCCCAAATCCAAGACGAAAGTCACATCCCCGTCAAACTGCACACTCTGATTCTCCGGTGCCGACCATTTGTTGTCCGCGAGCATATTGCCGGCAACATCCCTGTGCTGCGGCGCGGCCTGACGGTCAGACTCGTACGTGAACGGCAGCGAAGGCCTGCGTTTCGTCGCGAACGAAAACATCTGACTGGTTAGCTTGCAGCGCGTGTCCTCGCCGTCTCCGACCCGCAAACGCATCTTGCCCGCCATATCCTCGCCGAGATAAGGACGCGGCGCCGCCAGAAAAACTTTGGCTCCGGCTTCCGCCGCCTTCAAGGCGGCAGCCACCGCCCCGGAAGATCCGCCGACCACGACGACATCCACATCCTGCACCAGCGGCA
>JAQVQN010000025.1 GCA_028701555.1 Kiritimatiellia bacterium
CTTGCAGGACCGCCTGCTCGCGCCGCTGTTGGGCATCGACGATCCGCGCACTAACACCCGCATCTCTTTCATCGGAGGCATCAGAGGAACAGCCGAGCTGGAGCGGCGGGTGCAAAGCGGCCGCGATGTCGTGGCCTTCTCGATGCGCCCGGTGACCGTGGAGCAAATGATGGACATCGCCGACGCCGGTCAGATCATGCCGCCAAAAAGCACCTGGTTCGAGCCCAAATTGCGTTCCGGCCTGCTGATCCATACGCTGGATTGAGAAAAGCCCAGAAGCGTTAGTGATTCATCCGACACTCTGGCCATACGGGTATTTGTATGGCACTAAACACCCTACGGCGTGTTGCGCTTGATGAATTCCGCGAGTTCGTCGGTTAATCGCTGCCAACCATTCTCAAGAGGGATCACATGGCTGATCGCGGGCAGGACATGAACCTCCTTGGTTCCTCCGCACCCTTCCAGCCAGTTTAAGGCGGCATATGTATCTACAACCGCGTCTTTTTCTGCGGCAACAACGAACAGCGGACAGAGCACTAATGGCGCCTTGTGGCGCAGCTCGCGGACCAGCCTGAAAAGTCCATTGTATACCGCGAAGGGAATGAAGCGGTCACGCGGATAAGTGAAGCTCGGGTCATCCACCGCCACACCCTCGGCGGAGAAAGGCGACTCGAAGGTCGGAGAAAGGCACAGTGCCACGCGTGCGACGGCGAACCACACGGCTGGCGGCAGCAGAGGCGAGCGCCTGCGCGATACCTCCAACAGCGGCGCGAACAAAACCACACCGTCAACCATGTCCGGCAGCCTGGCGGCAGCGTCCAAAGCCAGAGCGCCACCCATCGAGTGCCCGACAAGCCAAACCCTTTCGTGCCCAGAGCGTAATTTAATCAGCTCATCCGCGATGCTCGTACGCCAGAGTCTCAACGATTGGCAGCGGGCGGTCTCGGCTGGTTCCGCGCTGCCCGGAAGCCGCATGGCGCGGCAGGTGCAGCGGCCAGTCGCGGCTAAGCGTGTGGCGATGCGCCTCCAGACATACGGCGAGTCAGCGAAGCCGTGTATGAAAAGCACAGCCACCGCGCCCTTGCCGACACTGTAGGACATGGCATTAGCAAGCAGCCCGCTCTTTTCGCGCCGGACACGTCTCTCCCACAAGAACCGCCGTACGCCGACCCAGCCGGCATGCATAAGGTTCACGATCAGCCAGGCTGTTATGATTGCCAACAATATTTTCAAAGCTGCGCTCTACTCGATAATCGACATTCCCTAAATCCACATCATGCGGTCAAGCGAGCGGTACTGGATCGCCTCGGAGATATGCTCCGGCCCGATACGGTCGGAACCGGCCATGTCGGCGATCGTGCGGGCAACTTTGACGATGCGGTCGTAAGCCCGGGCACTGAAATTCAGCTCGCTCATGGCCATCTTGAGCAATTCGGCGGCATCATTGCTGAGTGTGCAGTATTTCTGCACCTCGCGCGTTGACATGCCCGCATTGCAGGTCACGCGCGACAACCGCTTGAAACGCTCACGCTGTATCTGCCTACACTCCGCGACACGCTTGCGGATAACTTCTGAAGGCTCGCCGTTAGCCAAAGTGCTGAGGTCATGGTAACGCACCGGCGGAACCTCGATGTGTATGTCGATGCGGTCCAGCAGCGGCCCGGAGACCTTGTTGCGGTAGGCCTGTATTTTCTGCGAGCTGCAGCGGCACTCGCGTTTGGGGTCGCCGGCGTAGCCGCAGGGACAGGGATTCATGGCTGCTACCAGAATAAACTGCGACGGGAAATCCAGCGTTGCCACGGCGCGGGAAATCGTGACATGTCCGTCTTCCAGCGGCTGGCGCAGAACCTCCAGCACATTGCGGTGGAACTCGGGCAGCTCGTCCAGAAACAGTACGCCGCAATGCGCCAGACTGACCTCGCCCGGCAGCGGGTGAGTGCCGCCGCCCAGCAGCCCGGCATCCGAGATGGTGTGGTGCGGCGAGCGGAAAGGACGATGCAGAACCAAGGCCTGATGGCTCTTGAGCGTGCCTGCCACACTGTGTACGCGCGTGGCTTCGAGCGCCTCTTCCAGCGTCATTTCCGGCAGGATCGAAGCGATGCGCCGCGCCAGCATGGTCTTGCCCGCACCCGGGCTGCCAATCATCAGGATGTTGTGACCGCCGCTGACCGCAACTTCGATCGCACGCTTGGCGCTTTCCTGGCCCTTGACATCCGCGAAATCATCGGTGTGCTGGCGCTCGCGTTCCACCAAATCGGAAATGTCGACCTTCAGCGGATTCATCTTGTGCTTGCCGGCCAGAAAGTCAATGGCCTCGCGCAGATGGCGCACGGGGTAAACGTCAATGCCGTCCGCCACCGCGGCTTCCTCGGCGTTGTCGGCAGGCACCAGTATACCGCGCTTGCCCTGCCGCCGCATTTCCAGCGTCACTGGCAGCACCCCGCGCACACGCCGCACCTCGCCGCTGAGCGCCAGCTCTCCGATCATTGCGTAACTGTCTAGCTCAGGCAGCTCCGCCGCGCCGGTAGCGGCCAGCAGTCCCGCGGCTATAGGCAGATCAAAGACCGGCCCCTCTTTTTTGATGTCGGCAGGCGCGAGGTTGATGGTCGTGCGTCCGAAGACCGGACGGAACCCGGAGTTGTTCATGGCCGTGCAGACGCGGTCTTTACTTTCACGCACAGCCGCGTCCGGCAGCCCTACGATCACGAACTGCGAGTCGCCGCGGCCGGCGTTGACCTCGATCTCCACAGCGTAGGCATTGACTCCGTAAACGGCGCCGGAATAAACACGCGACAGCATGCCTGTCACTCCTTAGCTTGCCAAAGCGCGCAAAGCCGCCTCGTAATCAGGCTCCTCGGTGATCTCCGCCACCTGCTGCGTGTATTTTACCGTGCCGGTCTCGTCGATAATCACCACCGCGCGCGACAGCAAACCGCGCAGCGGTCCCTCGCTGACCGCCACCCCGTAATCACGCCCGAACTCCGCAGCGCGGAACACCGAAAGCGGCACAACCTTGTCGAGCCCCTCCACGGAGCAGAACCGGCCATGCGCGAAGGGCAGGTCCGCTGACACGCACAGCACCACGGTCTCGCCTAGTGCCGCTGCTTCGGCGTTGAAACGCCGCACGGATGCCGCGCACACCGGCGTGTCGATGCTCGGGAATATGTTCAGCACCACCGTCTTGCCCGCGAAACCGTCCAGCGTGACGTCGGACAGATCATTTCCGGCCAGCGTGAAAGCCGGCGCGGCCACGCCGACCGCAGGCAGATCGCCAACAGTCGCAACCGGGCTGCCTTTAAAAGTGACTTTAGCCATACTGACTCCTTTTTTAGTTAGGCTCTTGCAGAACCCCCGCAAGAGCCCAAAATAGGGTTTAGGGCGTCTGGTTCAGGCGTAAAACAAAACCTGAACCACTAACACTGCCTTTTCAGCGGTCGAACTGCGCGTCGAACGCGATGGCGCTCGGCGTGAAGTCCACGGATTTGACAAAGTCACAGGCTTCCCTTGCGCCGTGGCAGCGGTCCATCCGCGAATCTTCCCACTCTACCGAGAGCGGACCTTGATATTTGATGTCGTTGAGCGCGACGATGATGTCTTCGAAGTTTATGTCGCCGTGACCCAGCGAGCGGAAGTCCCAGAACCGGCGCGGATCGGCGAATTCCGTGTGGCCACCAAAAACGCCCACCGTGCCGTCGCCGTGACCCCACCACGCGTCTTTCATGTGCACATGGAAGATGCGGTCCGGGAAGGTTCGGATAAACTTGACGTAGTCCACGCCCTGATATCCGAGGTGCGAGGGGTCGTAGTTGAAGCCGAAGGCCGGATGGCCGTCCAGCGCCTCCAGCGCACGCTGCGCGGAAGCGATGTCAAAGGCGATTTCGGTGGGATGCACTTCAAGCGCGAAACGTATGCCGTTGTCGGCGTACACGTCAAGGATCGGCTTCCAGATCTTGGCGAAATCCTTGTAGCCATTGGCGATCTGGTTGGGAGTGCAGGGAGGGAAGGAATAAAGCAGGTGCCAGATCGGCGAGCCGGTGAAACCGTTAACCACTTTGACGCCGAGATTCTTTGCCGCTTTGGCTGCCTTCTTCTGCATGTCGACCGCCCACTTGCGGATGGCTTTAGGGTCGCCCTTGAGAGCAGATGGCGCAAACACATAATGGCGCTCGTCTATGTTGTCGCAGACAAGCTGTCCCGAGAGATGGTTGGATATAGCCCAGCAGCCCAAACCGTTCTCTTCCAACACGGCACGTTTGTCTTCGCAGTAGGCCTTGCTCTTGGACGCCTTGTCCAGTTCGATATGGTCGCCCCAGCAGCAAAGCTCCAGGCCGTCATAGCCGAAGTCTTTGGCTGTGGAGCATATTTGCTTGAAAGGCAGATCAGCCCATTGCCCTGTGAACAGAGTGACATTCCTCGACATCTCGCATCCTCCTTATCGTTTGTATTTGCTAGTCGCAGACAGCAACCTTGGCCTATTGCGCCTACGCTTAAAAAACTTTCAATTCAGGAGTTTATGATAAGACAGTATGTCATCCGCTTCAATCTCAAAATTCAGCAGGCAGCAGCGAACGCAAAACCGGAGCGCGGGCTGCTGTGAAATGTTGTTGTATGTTTATCTATGGCGTTAGGCATGATTGCGCAGCTTCAGCTCCGACGGGTGCGGGTAGAGGTAATGCTGCTGCATCAGGTAGGCGATCTGATATTTGAAAATGTAGTGGCGGAAGAGCGTGACCGGCACGATCAGCGGCACCTGCTCTCGCGCGTACTCTTCGATGATGTCCGAAAGCTCTTGCCGCTCTTCCGATGTGAGCCTGTCAGTGAAATATCCCTGCATGTGCTGCAGCACGTTGACATGACGCCCGAGCGTGGCGCGCTCAGCAACGATCGCCAGAAACTGGGTTTCGTATGCCGCCAGCGTCGCGGCCATGTTGCCGGGCGTGGCCGCCGCAGCCAGCCGCCCCAACTCCTGTAACCCCTCCGGCGCATGCGCCATCAGAAGGTATTTGGCGCGGGCATGAAACTCCTGCAACACACGCACTGACGGCTGCGAAATGACCTCCTCTCGCCAGCGCTTGAGCGCGAAAACGCGCTCGATGAAATTCTCGCGCAGGCCGGCATCGTTCAGACGCCCCTCTTCCTCGCAAGGCAATGTAGGAAACGCCCGGGTGAACGCCCGCGCGAAAAGCCCGCTGGTGTGCTGGCTGGTGGGATTGCCTTCTTCGGTATACAGCTTTACATGGAAAAGCCCAGATGACGGCGACCGCGCCTTGAAAATGAAACCGTGCAGATTCTTGTCCTTCAGCTCCTGGACCGCTTTGTCGCAGAACTCCAGCATCTGCGCGGTATAATCCGTGCCAGTCTTGTTGCCGACCAGCCGCGGCGTTTCCGGTGTGCCGACCAGGTGCATGGATTCGCGCGGTATCGGCAGTCCGCAGCCGACCTCCGGGCAGACCGGCACATACTCGAAATACGCGCCGAGTATTCCTGTGAGATACGGGTCATGCTTGTGCTGACCGTCAAAACGCACCTTCTCGCCCAACAGACAGGCCGACACCCCGACCGGTATCCGGCGCACCGCCTGCGCTCCTGAAACTCCACTAGCCTTCGGCTTTTCCGACATAATGCCGCCCCTCCGTTACTCTATAGCAACGAAATGATTATGCGCTTGCCTTCCGTCAAAAGCAATCCCACTCCGTCAATTAAAAATCGCTTAGTGCTTGATGAATAAGGTTGCCGTCAGACGCCTCAGACGCTATCATGTGTTACTGTCAAAAGAAACGGAGAAGTATATGAATCTAAAGACACTCGTACCTGTGGTGATCGCCTGCGCCTGCGTGACGGTATGCGGATGCGGTAAAAAAGAGACCACGGCCAGCCAGTCGGCCCCTGTCGTAACGTTAAATTACGCCAACTTCCCTCCGGCATCCACCTTCCCCTGCGTACAGATGGAGCGCTGGCGCGAGGAGGTCGAGCAGCGTACCGACGGTAAGATCAAGATCAACACTTTCCCAGGCGGCACTCTGCTGGGAGCGCGCGACATCTTCGACGGTGTCATCGCCGGCACCGCCGATATCGGCAACTTCGCAATGAGCTACCAGCCGGGGCGCTTCCCGGTCTCTGAAGGCATGGACCTGCCGCACTTTTTCGACAGCGCCAAAACCGCCAGCGTGATACTGGCGGGCCTGCTGGATACCTTCAAGCCTGCCGAGTTCGAAAAAGTCAAGGTTTTGACGGTCTTCACCTGCCCGCCAGCCGTCATTATGAGCTCAAAAGAGATCAAGAGCCTAGATGATTTGAAAAATTTGCAACTGCGTTCTTCCGGGACCGGAGCAGATGTGTTGAAGCGCTTGGGTGCCTTGCCGGTCGCCATGCCGCAGTCGGACGTTCCAGACGCGCTGCAGAAGGGCGTGGTCAAGGGCAATGTCTCTTCGGCCGAAGTGCTAAAGGACATGAACTATGCGGCTTACTGCCCTTATGTTTTTAAAACCGACCTGAGCGTGATCAGCTTTGCGGTGGTTATGAACAAGGCAAAATACGACTCCTTGCCCGCAGACTTGAAAGCCGTGCTTGATGGCCTCTATCTCGAACAGGCGGAATGGACCGGCGCATATGTGGATCAACATGTGCTGGAAGCACTGGCATGGTCGAAGGAACAGCACAAACTGGTTGTCCACGACCCTTCCGACGCAGACCGGGCAGCGTTGCGCGCCACAGCGCAGCCGCTGATCGCGGATTATGTCAAGCGGCTTAAGGAAAAAGGTATTGACGGACAGGCCGTGATCGACTTTATAAGCGAACGTATGGCAAAATGACCCCCGCCCGGATTTGCTCTTTTGGCGGCTTAAAAACCAAGTCGCTTCACACCGAAGGCACGAAACGCATGAAGTTGTTTGTGGCGATGCTCCTGCAATGCCGATAAATAAATTTAGCGTCCTTTGTGCCTTTGTGTGAGACATTCCGGGTTGCGGGCTGATCCTGCACAGGAAAACCATGCTCTACAGACTCATTAAAACCGAGAAAGCCCTTTGCTCTGCGGGCATGACCGTATCCGGCACACTGCTGGTTGCGCTGGTGACCCTGTCAGGTCTCAATGTCGTCTGCCGCCTAGCCGGACGTCCACTCAGTGCCAGCTACGAGCTGTCAGGATTGTTCGGCGCGTTGCTGGCTTCACTCGCCCTTGCAGACACGCAACGCAAACGCGGCCACGTGGAGCTTGACCTGTTCACACGCAAGTATCCGGAGTCGGCCAAGCGCTGGATCGGCGCCTTCAATGTCTTCGCGGGGGCGTTGCTGATGATCGCTCTCGGCTGCCAGATATCAATCCGCGCAGCAACATTGCTCAAGGCCGGCGAGGTTTCGGAAACACTGAAACTGCCCTACCCTTGGCTTATGTTCGGCACGGCTTTCGGACTGGCCCTGCTTGCGGCATCGTTTCTAACCGATGGGGTACTGCTGGTTTTCGGCCATGTCGACAAACAGGCGTATGCTAAGCAGCGAGCACATATGGTCAACAGCATCCGCGGCGAGATCGAGCGTGATCCGGAGGACGCGAAATGACGCCGGCCGCCATCGGTTTGCTTGGCATCGGGCTCATGCTGGCACTGATCCTTTTCATGGGAATGTCGCCTGGGTTCGCCATGCTGCTGGTGGGTTTTATCGGCCTGACGGCCCTCAACCCGCCGCAGAGTCTCGCCGCTTTTCTTGGCGGCACCACCGGCGCCGAGGTCTGGAGCGTATTCTCGAACTACGGGTTCACCGTTATACCGCTCTTTGTGCTGCTCGGCGAGGTTATCTTCCACGCCGGTTACAGCGACCGTCTTTTCAGAGCCGCGCAGACTTGGGTCGGCCACAAACGCGGCGGCTTGGCCGTGACCACGATCCTTGCGGCGGCGGGGTTCTCCTCTATCTGCGGGTCTAACACCGCCACGGCCGCCACCATGAGTTCTGTGGCACTCAAGCCGATGGAACGCAACGGCTACCATCCGGAACTTAAATGCGGCAGCATCGCGGTCGGCTCGACCCTGGGCGCCGTGATTCCCCCCAGCATCGTGCTGGTGGTTTACGGTCTCTACACCGGGCAAAGTATCGGCAAGCTTTTCGCGGGCAGCATCCTGCCGGGTCTGACGCTGACTGCGGCGTTCGTGCTGACCGTAAAGGTGATCGTCTGGCGGCATCCCGACTGGTCGCAGCCCGGCCAACGCTACTCGCTCAGGCGCCGTCTGGCGACCTTGCCACAGGTGATAGACGTGGCCGTACTTTTCGCCATCATCATGACTGCGATGTTCTCCGGGCTGGTCACGCCTACCGAGGCGGCTGGGCTTGGTGCCTTCCTAGGCATCGCCGGATGCGTGGTGCGCGGGCGTCTTAAATGGTCAGGCTTCGTCAAGGCAGTCACCGCCACCCTGCGCATCACCGCCATGGTCTTCCTGATCCTTGCGGGTGCCACGGTCTTCGGTCGTTTTCTTGTGCTCACGCGCCTGCCGTTCATGCTTACCGGCTGGGTGGCGGATATGAACATGGCGCCTTGGATGATCATGATCTTCATGATGTTCTGCTACCTGATCGGCGGCTGCCTGATGGACGCCTTGGCCTTTCTGCTAATCTCTCTGCCGCTTTTCGAACCGCTGGTCACGCACATGGGTTATGACCTGATCTGGTTCGGCCAGGTGGTCTGCCTGGTCACCACCCTTGGCGCGATCTCACCGCCGATCGGCGTCTCGTGCTTTGTGGTGGCGGGCATGAGCCCGGACGCCACCTCGATGCAGGTCTTCCGCGGTGCCATGCGCTTCCTGCCAGCCTACCTCGCGGTTTACCTGCTGCTCAACCTCTTCCCGAATCTTATGGTCGGTTGGATGTCCGGTATGGTACGCTGACAATTATCCGTTTGCGAAATCAGCAGTCGCTATACTTTGCGCCATTTGCCCATGATGATCGAACTCTGCCTGTCGCCTGCCGGAAACTTTTATCCGGCTGAAACCGAATCCGCTGACATGCCGCTTTCCGAAGCAGCCGCCGCGCGGTGGCGACGCGCTTTCGAAGCCTCTGCCGCCGAAGGCTTTCTCTCTCTGGCCGCGTGTCACGAGCCGCTACCGTCTTCTCTGGCCTTCGCGCGCGCTTTCGCGCGTCTCTATCTTACGGCACTCTGCCACGCTCCGCGGACAGAGGGTGCAGCATTTCCCGCAGTGACCGTGCCGGATGTCGAGAGTTTCACCGCCTGGATCGAAACCGCGCCACCCTTGCGGGGGATGGAGTTTTTCGACTCGCCGCGCGCCGCAAGCCTGTGGCGCGAAATCGACGCTCTCGCTCGACTCAGGGCTTCGGAAACCGAAGGCGGCGTCGATGCCTTCCTGCAGACCATCAACCCGGTCTGGCGCACAGTGGGCAGGGTCACTTTCCACCTCGCCGAGAACAAGAAGAATCAGGATCGGCCCTTTGCCTTCATGGCCACCTATGCGAGCCGCCTCTCTGAACTCGGCCGCGTCCAGCATCAGCCGCTAAAACGGGCACTGGAAGAGTATGCCGGCGCGAAAAACCGCGAGGCCCTGCTGCGGCTGCTCGACCCGATCCAGAAAGCCGTCACGCGCAGCGCCTTCGTTAAGGAGCTTTTCGAGAGTAGCCGCATCTATCAGCCGCTGGCATGGACCGCGCGCGACGCCTACCGGCTGTTGCGCGACCTGCCCGCTTTGGAAGATTCCGGACTGATCGTGCGCGTGCCGGACTGGTGGGATCCGCGTAAACCGCCAAGACCCACGGTGAGCGTGTCGCTGGGTGACCGGCAGCCCTCGCAACTTGGAGCAGCCGCGCTGCTTGATTTCAGCCTTGAGGTGTCACTCGGCGGCGCGAAGCTCTCTCCAGAGGACATCCAGGCGCTGTTGCAATCCGAAAACGGCCTGGTTTCCCTGCGTGGCCGGTGGGTGGAAATGGACCGCGAGCAGCTCAGCACGGTCCTCGACCACTGGAAAAAGTTCGAACAGCGGGTCGCTCGTGAAGGTGTGCCCTTCGCCGAAGCCATGCGCATGATCGCGGGCGCACCCCTTGGCGGCGGCGCGGGAGTCCAAGCCGACGAGCAGATCCGCGAATGGAGCGCGGTGCAGGCCGGCGCCTGGTTCCGCGAGACCCTAGCGCGGCTGCGCGAGCCGCAAGATGCCGACAATGCCCTGCCGGTGGCCGATGAGCTGCACGCCACATTGCGGCCCTACCAGCAGACCGGCGTGCGCTGGCTCCGTTTTCTCGCCACGCTGGGTCTGGGTGGTTGTCTGGCCGACGACATGGGCCTCGGCAAGACCGTCCAGGCGCTGGCCCTGCTGCTCTGGCTCAAGCGCGATTCCGCCGACCATAAGCCCGCCCTGCTGGTGGCGCCCGCTTCGCTGCTGGCCAACTGGCGCGACGAGGCACGGCGCTTCGCGCCCGCGCTGCGCCTGCTGACCGTTCATCCCTCTGCCGCTGCCGAGCCGCTCTTACTCAAACACTGCGAACGCGATCCGGCTGAGGCACTGACGCAGACCGATCTGGTGATGACCACCTACGGCATGGTTGCGCGAACCAAATGGCTGGAGCGCGTAGAGTGGCAAGTGCTGATCCTCGACGAGGCGCAGGCGGTCAAAAACGCCGAAACACGCCAGGCGCGCAGCGTGAAAAAACTCCGCGCCGCCGCGCGTCTGGCGCTGACCGGCACACCGGTCGAAAACCGCATCGGCGACCTATGGTCGCTCTTCGATTTCATCAATCCCGGCCTGCTGGGCAGCGCGACAGCCTTCCGGACCTGGATGCGCGCGCGGCAGGATCAGCCCGACGCCTACGCGCCGGTGCGCCGCCTAACACGACCCTACATCCTGCGGCGGCTCAAGACCGACCGCAAGGTGATCTCCGACCTGCCTGAAAAAACCGTGGTGCCGGCCTACTGCGGCCTCGCGCCGGAACAGGCCGCGCTCTATGCCGAGCAGGTGCGTCGGCTTAAGCGCGAGCTTGAGGACGCGCAGACAGCCGGTCCGATGAAGCGCCGGGGCGTGATCCTCACTGCCCTGATGCGCTTCAAGCAGATCTGCAACCACCCGGCCCAGGCCGCAGGCGACGGCGACTACACGGAGGCGCGCAGCGGCAAGTTCGCGCGCCTGCGCGAGCTGTGCGCGGAAATCGCCGAACGCCAGGACCGCGCGCTGATCTTCACCCAGTACCGCGAAATGACCGAGCCGCTGGCGGCTTTCCTCGGCACCGTCTTCCGGCGCTCAGGCCTGATCCTGCATGGCGGCACGCCTGTCAAGCGGCGGCGCGAGTTGGTCGCCGCGTTCCAGCGCGACGACGGCCCTCCCTTTTTCGTGCTCTCGCTCAAGGCCGGCGGCACCGGTCTGAACCTGACGCAGGCCTCGCACGTGATCCATTTCGACCGCTGGTGGAACCCCGCCGTGGAGAACCAGGCTACGGACCGCGCCTTCCGCATCGGCCAGAAACGCAACGTGCTGGTGCACACCTTCATCTGCCGCGGCACGGTCGAAGACCGCATCGACGCGATGCTGGAGGAAAAACGCGCGCTGGCCGAGGACATCCTCGCGGGCGGCGGCGAGGCGCTGCTGACCGAGATGGACGACGAAGCCCTGCTGAATTTCGTCAAGCTCGACCTTGCCGCCGCCGGAGAATAACGGTTTACATTTTTCAAAAGAACGAGTACTTTCAAAACAGTCTTGATTGTGGAAAAGAATCCGTCCGCACGCGTTGCGGCGATGAGCAGCAGAGACGATTCGACAATTTGATAGCGTGTCAGCCATGAAAACCGTCTACATAGAAACTTCCATCATAAGTTACCTGACCGCGCGGCCGAGCCGCGATTTGGTTGCTGCGGCTCGCCAGCAGCTTACGCATGTGTGGTGGAATGAACAGCGTGGCTTTTTTGTGTCTTTTATCTCACCTCTTGTGAAACAGGAAGCCTCACAAGGAGACGCAGATGCGGCAAAGTTTCGGTTGCGATCCCTTGAAGGGCTGCAGCTATTGGAAGTCATGCCGGAGGCATACGAACTGGCCGGAGCATTGATTGCCGAGGCTGCATTGCCATCCAAGGCGCAAGACGACGCGATACATATCGCCTTGGCGACCATTCACAACATGGACTATTTGTTGACGTGGAATTGCCGGCACATCGACAATGCGGAAACAAAGCCGATCATACGAGCCGTGTGTGCCAAACTTGGATACGTGTGCCCGGAAATCTGCACGCCAGAAGAATTGATGGGAGGGACTAGCTATGAGTGATCCGATCATCCGGGAACTTTGGGAGATCAAGGATGGCTTGGCGAAGGAGTGCGGTTACGATCTCGGTAAGCTTTTTGAACGTTTGAAAACCGCTCAAAAATCTGAAAATCCGCCTGTCGTCAACAGAACCGGAGTACGCAAACCCCTTACGGACAAGGTGGCTGAAACGGCGAAGCCGTATCCTGCAAAATAACGGTTTGCATTTGTCATTTGCAAAAACCAAGCGGTATCTGTTTTTTGACAACTTTCAGGCATCAGCCGTCCGCCCGCCCGTTCTTTTCCCGTTACCGGCGGAACAGGGAGACAACGCGGTCGATTATCGCGCGTTGCGAGGTTTCCAACAACTCGCCCACACTGCCCGTTATGAGCGATATGTTGGTCGTAAA
>JAQVQN010000370.1 GCA_028701555.1 Kiritimatiellia bacterium
CCTGATGTTCTCTGCCGGCAAAGGACGATCATCGAGTCAGGAAATGTCCGTTGAAAATCCTGTACCGTCTTTTCAGCGTCGTAAGCGGTCAGAACGGCCGAGTTTTTCACCAGTATCACAGTGAACTACTTCCCTTTCACCTTTTCTCGCCAAAACCGTTTCAGACTTCGGTAACGCCTTATGCATAACAGGAATTTCCATCGCTGCAACTTACGCAACAAAGAAAATGAATTTTCTTTTAAAAAGTTACCCGTGTTAGCTGTTTGCAACTTGTAATAGAACACCTTAACTGCTGCACGAATCTTGCCCCAAAGGAATAGGCAAAACTGGATTATGCGTGAACACGCAAATTTAAGCGCCTTGGTTAAAATCATAATAGCGCCTACCAATAGCACGGCGGCACCACAATAAACAAATGGCTCTTCGGAAAATTCTTCCTTGGAAATGTTGAGTATCTGCAAACTTTTCTGCCAACACAATTCGCGTCCCCTGGCGTAAGTTACTTGGACCACCTTGTCCAACCAGTCGGGACTGGGAATATTAGCTGAATATGACACGATGTCACCAAATAGAATCGGGCTCGGTTGGGTTGAGAATGGCGAATACCATTTCGCCTTTCGCTGCTTCTTGTCAACAAATCGTAACTGCGCTATCGCGGGCCGTCCGTTTGTGGAAACTGCAATTACCGTGTTGCTGATAGAAAGTCTGTATGGAGGAACTAGCGTAGAGTCAGGAACCAAGTTCAACTCTTTCTTTATCCAACCAACTTCAAAACTGTCATCCCCCAAGCGTTTTTGCTTCCACTTCATTGTTTTCTGAGGCTCACTTGACACCTTGTGTGTTTTTATGTCGCGCGGAAAACCTCCAACTTCTTTCAGTTCGATAGCGCCACGCAAAGCAAACCGCGTCAATTTTGCGGACGGGTTACTGAACCAGAGGATATTTTCATCCCGGACAAATACATTTGTTGCCCTTTCTTGTGTGTCAAAATTGTACCAGCCGATTTCTTTTTTCGGATCATTCCAAATGTACGAGTAGACCTTTTCATAATGGGAGGTGACAACAAGGACAACATCAAGTCCGTTACTTGACGGATTCGACACCTCAAGCGTGTCGAGGCAGAAAGGCTTGTTTTTACAATCGTCAAAAACCTTGCCGTTCCAGAACCGTTGGCGTAAAGGTCCGAACGGTTCAAATCGTGTCGTATTGAGCCCTGTCCATTGCTGGAGCATTTCACCATTTCCAATGCGCCCGCCACCTTCAATATACGATCTCATGATCACGGGCCTCGCGATGTCACAATCTAAACCGTAAACGGCTTTAATGTCAAAAGACGCGTCAGATAGGTATCGCGAATCTGCAATATATCCAGTCTCAATTAATGAGGCAAAATATAAGCTGCGCTTCTTATCCCCGACTGGAGCCCGCATGTACTTAAGAGCTAACCGTGTTGCCTGATCCGCATTATCATTGAGTGCCCATAGCATTGTCTTCAGAATATCAACCGTAACACCCGGTTGACATTGTTCTGCCTGTAGCACATGCGTCATGGCGGCCTCATATTCTTTATTCGCCATGCGAGCCTCTGCTAAAGTCAGATAACAGCGCGTCGGGATCGTTTTTAGCGCAGGGTGCTCTTTGATGTAGTCACTTGAAAGTCGGTCATATTCGGCCAGGCAGTTTGAAGCGAGATCAAGCATCCCTGTGATGACACACTCCTTTCGTGCAACCTGCATTTTATTTAGGAGTTGTTCAACCTTCATTGTGTCTCGCGCATGTTCTTTCAACTCAGTAAAATCACATTCGCGATACTGATCAAGGCCACGCCATCGGCGGACAATCTTATGTCCGTTCGTCTTGTCGATGTAATATATCGGGCGATCAAGTCTATTTGTTATGCCGAGTGTATTCTCGAAATCGAGGAAATCTTCATTCGTGAGGTCAAATGGTAAAAGCCATCCTCGTTTAATCACTTCGCTGAAAAACGTGAGTTTAATCGCACCGGGACTATTTCTAAAACGGTGGTGATAGCTAATTTGTGTCGCATAGTCATCCAAGTCGGTCGCCAAACACATGCCGACGACTTGGTTGGTGACGTTGTCTGGATCGAGAGCCAGGGCGGTTCTCATAAACCCCATAGCCTCCACTGTTTCGTTGTTGGAAAACAGAGCTTCAGCTTGTATCCGGTAGAAATACGACATTTGTGTTTTAAGCGAAGGCGTAGTAAATCCAATCTTCTCGGCAGCGACTCTTTTTGATGCTTCATATCGCTTGATTGCCTCAGTGGCATAACAGACGGCGTTAGACATCAAACCACCGTCGTATGCAATCGTGGTGCTATCAAATAGACGCTCGATTTCCGTGGGTTTGCCAACAATGAAATCACCGGACACGATACGTCCGTCCGGAATAACCCCCGCGCCTGTCGGTGAACAAAAAATGTTTGTCGGTGCGTCGCCTACGGCGGCACAGACAGACCCTGTAACGAGCAAGCAACAGATAGTGAACAGATCGACGAATCGAGTTCTCAAACCGAGGCTCCTCACATACTGTGTGTGCGGGTTAATAGCGCTCCGCACTTCTCCGGTTTTAACGTGCCAAATCTGTCAGACGATCACGGGCACTACTGATGCCACAACGGCGCGATAATTCTCATCCAACTCCGCCTGCAGCGCGAGCAGCGCGGCGATCCGGCGGGCGATCTCGGTGACGTAGCGCACCTCGGCCACGGTCAGGCCGCGCCCCAACAAGGGCTTCTCGCGGTAGGAGAGCCATTTCTTGATGACCTGATACCCGCCGATCGTGTATTCCCACACGGGCACCGGCACGTTGCGCCAACAGGTCAGGCCGTTCAGGTAGATGTCCAAGGCCTCGCCGGTCGTCTCCACCTTCCCACGCCCTGGCATAGTGACGCCTTCCTTGCCCGCGTGACCCCAGCCCGCGGTCAGGTCCAAATCGCCCTCGTCGGGATTGACCGGCTGGCCGTCCGTGCGCGTGAAGACCGCCATGGCTTTGAGAGCGTCGCTGATCTTTCCGGCGGTCACGCCTGCCACCGGCGTTTCCGTGTCCAGCAAAGCCGCCACCTGCCGCCCCAGCGCCGCCGAGGCCAGCAGCGCCTCTTTCGTCGCGGGCAACG
>JAQVQN010000371.1 GCA_028701555.1 Kiritimatiellia bacterium
GCGAAGCGCTTGACCAAATCGACAGGAAATGGATTCGACAGGCCGAGTTTCAACACGGCAAATTCAGGAAAGACCTCTTTCACATGCTGGTAGATCACCCCCGAGGTTATGATGCCTAAGCGTTTGTCGCCCTCTTCAATGCGGTTGAAAGATGACTCGCTGGCATATGCGCGCAGCGCTCCAGTGCGCTCTTGCGCCTTGAGCCTTTGCGGACGCGCAAACATCGGAACAGGGATATAGCGCTTGATGTCCTTCACATAACCAAGCCCGTCGGCTTTGCCTGGACCGAAATCGTCGCCGACATCGACCACCGTGGAAGTGTGCGATGTGCGCGTGGTCAGGCGCACAAAAACTGGCACCTGAAATTTCTCTGAGACCTCAAACGCCGCGACCACCATGTCAAAAGTCTCCTGACTGTCTGCCGGCTCGAACAGCGGCGCACGCGCGAACTTCACCAGAGTGCGGGTGTCCTGCTCGTTCTGTGAACTGTGCATACCGGGATCGTCGCAGGTCACGATCACCAACCCGCCATTGGCGCCCACATAGGTGTAGGTCATCAGCGGATCCATCGCTACATTCAGGCCCACATGTTTCATTGCGGTCAAGGCCCGTTTGCCAGCAATCGAAGCCCCTATTGCCACCTCCATGCCAACCTTCTCGTTCACCGCCCACTCGCAGTTGATGGTGTCCTTGAACTTGGCCACGTTCTCAAGGATTTCGGTGCTGGGCGTTCCCGGATAGGCCGAGGCCACCGCGCACCCAGCTTTGCAGGCTGCCCAAGCGACCGCCTCGTTTGCAGACAACAGTATTTTTTGACTCATGCTCTCTCCCTTTTCTTTCCTTATCAGATTCTTGCAACAAATCAGCGGTTTAAAAATTGATTTAAATGCTAAGCCAACAGTCGCTAATCACTCAACAGGCAACAGCCTGATGCTTTCAATCGTCACCGAAACACCCGCTTGGTTGACGGGATCAAACCGCAGCCGGGTGATTTTGCCAAGCCAGAAACGGCTGGCACCTACATCCAGCACATAATCATGGAACCCGCCGTCATCCTTCAGCGGTATACTCGCGGAGGATGCCTCGCTGATCGGCGCAGTGTTGGTCTCCCAGAACAACTGGCATCTCTGTCCCGGAGCTACACCTTCAACCTTCATGCGGATTGCTATGCCTTTGAATTCATTTGCATAAACCCCGCTCAGGTGACGCATCAGGGCCGGATCATTTGTGTTTGATTTAAAAGCCATGCCGTCGGTGCCGCAACGCAGCTCGCCAATGCCCATCATAGACTGCCATCCGCACTCTCCTTCGCGGAAGGTCCACTCGCGCGTGAGGTCGGGCTGCGGTATCGGCAAGTCGTAAGGCCCTAGACCAACGTCAGAAGGCACATAGTTCATCGGCCAGCCATCCGCCGGTTTCAAACAGAAAGTGTCGCGTACCGCCTCGTACATGCCGAACCCGAACTCGGCGTTAGGTTCCGCGTACGATCCCTCGCCCCACTCGTTAATCGGCGCCAGCACCAGACGCTTCACGCCGGTCTCGTCCGCGAACCGCTTGGCGTCGCTGCAGATACGCCGGAAATGTTCAACCGTGCGCCCATAAATCTCTGTGCCCCTGTCCCCGTGCCAAGGACGGTCGTCCCAGCCCGTGGAGAGATTGGGCAGGAACGGCAGAATCCCGGTCTCGTGCAGCCCCTTCCAATGGTCGTAGTTCGAGTCCGCCACCAGATCGAAATGGAAACGATGCGTGTTCTTGGCCTTGCCCCCGTGGTGCATGTAGTGATAAATCGAGGTCATGTCAAAGCCCATGTCCTTATAGCTCTGCACGACTGCCGGCTCAACAGAGGCTTCCGGCCATTTCATCGCGATGAAATAAATACCTTTGTGCCCGGCCTCCACCGCCAGCCTGCGGGACAGATCCAACAATCGCTTGCAGCCGTCATTGCTGCCAAGATCCCGATTCATATTATACGCGCTCCAGATCATCACCACCGGCTTGCCGTCGATCTGGTAATACTCCGGCATGTTGAAATAATTCTCGATCCAGAACTTGGCAACCTCTGCCTGATCCGCCTCGGAGTGGCTACCTTCGCCATTGTGGTTGGCCCACATCACCGCCCATTTCAAATGCTTGCGGTAGCGGGCCTGCTTGTAAGCCTTGATCCAATGGTCATGATGCTGCTGCCCTTTATGCCAGTACCAGTCGACTAGAAAATAAGAGAGCCCGTTCTCGGCCGCCCACTTGATCTGCCAGTCAACCACCTCAGGGTTGGCCTCGTCGTACCATCCCAATGCCGGTTTGCGCTCCGGCGCGACCTTCCAGATCCTCTCCCATGCCTCGACACGCGACCAACCCGGAAAATACAACGCTCCGATTTCGTAAGGGTTTTCGAGCGGCTGCGGCTCCGGCACATACTCGGCCTGCGGAAGCTTAAGATTAGGCGTGATCTCAATAGGCACAGAGACCTTCTCTCCCTTATCCATGCCTTGACCTGAAAACCTGAAAACCGCATTGCCTTTAACTGCCTTATCCGAAATTATTGACAATCTATGAGTCGCGCTGTCCAAGGCCGGCACGCGGGCCACCGCCTCCCAACCTTCCGGCGAAGCTATGCGCACACCGCGCGGCAAACTCACACACTCCAGCTTGATAGCGCCGGAATCGCTTCCGCCTGTATTGCGGATATGGAAAAGCATAGGCGCGGGCTTGCCGGCACGGTTGACCGCCTCGCTCATGATCGCCTTTACGATCTCGATCTCGGCCGGACCCTGCAGTTCATCCGTAACCATGATTGATCGTACACGCGCCTTTACATCGGTACCGCTCGCAGGCCCTAACTGCAAAACCGCAATTTTTCCGCGCCAATTGTCGTCGCTCCCGACACTGACATTATATGTGCGGGGTCGACCGTCAGCCTTAACCCTGAATTTTACATCCTGCAAACCATCAGCAACTTCTGTAGCCCATGCCGCTTTCCATACCTCACCGCGCTCCACAGTCATCTCCACTGCCAATATATGGCCGCTCTCAGCGTCGACACGCAAACCGGGACTCACCGAATCGCCTTTACCGTCTTCAGATTTAAAGGTTAACTCCGAGCCCTTAAACAACACTTCAGCTCCGGCCTCGGCCTTC
>JAQVQN010000372.1 GCA_028701555.1 Kiritimatiellia bacterium
GTCCGTGTTACAATTATAGGCATGACTATGAAAGACTGGGATTTTGATAGCAATGACGCGCAGGCGGCACTAGATGTTTCGGCTCGGCTGCCTTCCAAGATTTTTGATGCCCATGCCCACCTGTACCGTCAGTCGGACATGCCGCTGCCGGAGGGCAGCCTTTTCGCCACTGGGCCGGATGTCGTGGACGCCAATGCTTGGCGTTCTATATTGGGAAGGCAGGTCGGCGAACAGCGTCTATCCGGGGGGCTATTCCTGCCGGTGCCGTTCGCTCCTTTGGAACGGATCAACGTCGTGAACGTCTGGATGCTGGATGCGGCAGCGGATTGTCCGGAATCGCGGGTCTTCGCGCTGGTTGCGCCAGGGATGCGGCGCGCGGATATCGAGACGCTGCTTGGACGCGAACAGTTTGCGGGGTTCAAGCCCTATCACACCTACAGCGTGAGCAAGCCGACGTTTGAAGCCTTCCCGTCCGACTTCATTCCCGAGTGGGTGTGGGAGGTGGCCGATGAGCACGGTCTGGCGATCACGCTGCATCTGGTGCGCAAGGGCGCCATGGCTGACCCAGATAATCTTGAATACGTGCGGTCGCATTGTGAAAAGTACGGCAACGCGCGTCTGATTCTGGCGCATGCCGGACGCGCCTTCCACGCGCCCAACGCGCGCTCGGGGGCTCTCGGTCTGCAAGGGTTGCCGAACCTGTGGTTCGACACCTCCGGGATCTGCGAGGCCGAGCCGCTGACAGCGCTGCTGGAGAGCTTCGGGCCGCGCCGCCTGATGTGGGGCAGCGATTTTCCCGTGTCCGAGCAGCGGGGGCGCTGCGTGACGGCTGGGGACGGCTTTGTCTGGGTTACGCCGGATATGACCGCATCGGGCCCGTCATACCGTCTGTTGCCGGTTGGTGTGGAAGGGTTGCGGGCGCATCTCCGGGCCGCCGCTGACACGGGGCTCGGCAGCGATGACCTGCAAGACCTGTTTTGCAACAACGCACGGCGCCTGCTCGGGCTGGAGGCAAAGACCACGGATCGCACGCAAGAGCTTTACCGGCATGCCCGTCAACGCATACCGGGCGGCACACAGCTTTTGAGCAAGCGTCCCGAGATGCTGGCGCCGGATCAGTGGCCGGCCTATTTCAGCGAAGCGCGCGGCTGCGAGACCTGGGACATGGACGGCCGGCACTATTACGATTTCTCGATCAACGGCATCGGTTCCTGCCTGCTCGGGTTCCGCGATCCGGAGGTGACCGCGGCAGTGCGCAGGCGCCTGATGCTGGGCAGCATGTGTACGCTCAACGCGCCGGAGGAGCTAGAGCTGGCCGACCTGCTCTGCGAACTGCACCCTTGGGCGGAGCAGGCGCGTTTCGCGCGCTGCGGCGGCGAGGCCTGTGCGGTGGCGGTGCGCATCGCGCGGGCCACGACCGACCGTTCGGTGGTGGCTGTGTGCGGCTACAGCGGCTGGCAGGACTGGTATCTGGCGGCGAATCTAGGCGACAGCGACGCCCTGCGCGGTCACCTGCTGCCCGGGCTCGACTCTTTGGGCGTGCCGCGGGAACTGCGCGGCACAGCCTTGACTTTCACGTATAACAACCGCGAGCAGTTCGACGATATTCTGGCAAAACACGGCGAGCGGCTGGCGGCGGTGATCATGGAGCCATGCCGCCACCACGACCCCGAACCGGGCTTTCTGGCGCACGTGCGGGATGGTGCGCACAGGGTCGGCGCCTTGCTGATTTTCGACGAGATCACGATCGGCTGGCGGCTGGCGGTTGGCGGCGCGCATCTGAAATTCGGGGTCAAGCCGGACATGGCTGTTTTCGCCAAGGCCTTGGGCAACGGCCATCCGATGGCGGCGGTGATCGGCACGGCAGCGGCCATGTCGGGGGCACAAGCATCTTTCATCAGCAGCACATACTGGACCGAGAGCGTCGGTCCGGTAGCGGCGCTGGCGACTGTGCGTAAAATGTGTGCACTTGACGTGCCTGGCCACATCGCCCGCATCGGCGCGCTGGTGCAAGAAGGATGGAAGGCTTCGGTGCTGCGTCACGGTCTGCCGGTGCAGATCAACGGCTACCCGTGCCTGGCGCACTTTGCATTCAAACATCCGCAGTCGGACGCCTTGCGGACGCTATTCACCCAGCAGATGCTGGCCCGCGGTTTTCTGGCGGGAACCGGGCTATACGCGACTTTGGCGCATACCGAGGAACTTGTCGGACGTTACCTTGCGGCAGCAGACATCGTATTCGGCGAGATAGCGGCGGCTTTAGCGGCTGGGGATGTGATGGAACGCTTGCGCGGCCCAGTCGCGCACAGCGGCTTCAAGCGGCTGCTGTGAAGACGGAATAGGTTGGCGGGTGGAAGGGACTGCGCTACGAGCCGAAAACAAAGTCGAGCGTGTTGCGGTTTGCGACTTCGCGCTGTTGGGCCTCTGGCAGATAGCGCAGCGCGGCGACTTCGTCCTCGTACACGGCTTTGAGCCTGAACTCCTGTATCGTGTCGCCTCCTTGGCGGCGGCGGCAGATGTAACTGTATGCGGGGGTGTCGGAGCCCCACAGCATGCGTCCCGGATAAGCTGTCGCCAGCTTGGAGAGCACTTTGCCGGGATGGCGGTAGTCGGCGCGAAACCGTTGTTCTCGCGGCGCGACGATGTTGCTGTTGTCGCGGGCTAGCTTGACCTGGATGGTCAGCGCGGCGGAATCGATCCAGACGTTTGGCAACTGCCGGGCGCGGTCGAGCGCCTGCTGCTGAAAACCGATGGCGTGCGCCAGGGCGAAGCGCAGGTCGGGGCGCGCCTCGATGACCCGGAAGGCCAATTCGGAATTGGAGTAGCAGTCGTCCATCGAGCAGGTCGTGTGAAAGAGTATCGGCCAGTTGCGCTCGCGTGCGAGATCCAGCAGCGGGCGGCCCTGTTTCAGGAACGCTGTCAGCGGCGCCTGGCATAGAACGCCGCTGACTTTGATTCCGTAGATCGGATAGCGGCTTGAAAGCGCCTCGAGGCTACTACATTGCGCCGCCACCCTACGCAGGGGGTCTACAGAGACAAAGGGCAGGAAACGCGCGGTCAGCTCAGGGCAGAAATCGTACACCTCTCTGAGCAGCAACTCGTTCTCGGCGGCGTAGGGCGCGGGC
>JAQVQN010000373.1 GCA_028701555.1 Kiritimatiellia bacterium
GGGTGAATTTGGCGTTCGATTGAAGCGCCACCATGCTTGCTAGCACTGCTAGTGTTCGTAGTTGTTTTGGCATATCGTTTACTCATTTTTCATTTCACTGGAGGCGCCACGCACAACTGCACGATCGCCTCGCGCACGCGGGCGGTCTGTTCGGCGTTCATTGCCAGATAGCGGTCGCGTCCCTGTCCGTCTTTGCCGGGCCTGAAAACTGTGGCGCCGTCGTCAGCCACCGTTACGTTTCCTGCCGGAGATAGGCTGAAATAACCGCGGTCGGGGTAGACCGCGTAGAGCAGGGCGGTCGGATCCCACGTCGGGCGGTTGTGACCTTTAGGCGAGTAGAGCGCATAAGCCTCGGGCATAGGATGGTATTTGATGTAACCATAGTCACGCTTGATCGAGTCGTAGGGATAGGTCGCGGCGATGCCGATCTCATAACCGCTCCAGGTCATCGGCGATGGCCACTCTTGGGCCAGCTTCTGAGCGGCTGGTATGTCCTTGACGATGTTGTACTCCAGATAGCGATTGTTCCAGTTGATCGTCTGGAAGGCGCCTGCCATGATCGAAAGCAGTTTTACCTTTTTGGCGATCAGCTCTTTCCCGTTGAGCGGCGAGTGCGCGTCCGGGGAGGACTCCAGCAAACGCTGGAAGTTGGTGAAGAAGCCCACCTGCACCAGCGTCACGCTGTGGTCCGGCTGAACGGCCAGGATTTTACGGAGCAAGCCCGTGGCTTCGGGCGCGTCGTTGCCGCTCTTCAAGTCATGCGGGTAGCGCAGGCTGCCGTCCTCGGTTTTTGCCTCGGACAGCAGGTTGAATTTGCCCGGTTCCGGCGTTGCGCCGCCCTTGACCACGCCGATCGGGATGTCAGGACGTCCGTAGAACGTATTGACCGCATCCGTGAAAGCCGCAGCCTGAGGGTGATCCTTCGTGATCGTGACGGCGAGCAGCTCGACTGCCCCGCGCGACTGCAAGTTGTGGATCATGCACAGAGCCATTAGATCATCCGAGTCATTGCCCATGTCGGTGTCGAAGATCAGCCGCACCGGTTCCGCATGCGTGAGCGCCGCCGCCGCGAATAGCGTAATAAACCAAGCTCTGTTCATATTGTCGGTGCCTTTCGGTGCAAAGCGGTTAAAGTTTTCTTGCTATGACGGAGCCACGCGTTATGCAGTTGCCATCAGACACACAACTTTTACAAAAGAATGGCCAGGCTTTGCAACTACAATTGACAAGAAATTAAAAATGAAACAGGCAAGAGCGGGAGTGATTCGGTTCCAACTAAACTGAAACACAACCGGCAAGAGCCGACCTGTGGCGCAACGTCTGCTTATCGGCGGCGAGTAGGGTAACACCCCATAGCCCGGAACGCTAAACTCCTTTAAGATGTTGACGAATTAGGGGTAGGGTTCAACTCGACTGAAAGGAGTTTAGTGTGTCACTCGTTAAGTTCATTATTGTGCTGGTCGTAATCGGAGTCGGCATGTGGGCGGTCAACACCTATACGCCGGTAACCCCTGGCATAAAAGCTGTAATCACGGCCTTGCTGGTTGGTGGGCTTTGCCTGTGGCTTTTGAATGTGTTTGGCGTAATAGTCAGCCTCAAGAGCCTATGGGGTTAAACGGTTGAGTGGACATCGGGCACTAAGTAGTGGTTGCCTAACAACAAGAGAGGAAAGATGGAAAATAAACAGACAAATTTGTGCATTGGCCTTTTGACGGCACTCGTATTGTGTTTTCTAACGGGATGCCGTCTTCTGACGGTTAACTGAAGACGCATGATGAGACTACGGGAAAAGGCATCAAGAGTCAGACAAAGTTCATTGCGGCTTTTTAAGACCGCGATGCAGTAAAGCAAGCGAACAACGAAGCAAGGAGAAACGACAATGAAAAAGTCACTATTATTACTAGCAGGATTGATGGGCATGAGCGCCGCGATGGCGAGTCAGCCCATACAACTCAGCCTGACGCCGGAGATTTCACTTTTCGGACGCAATGAGAGGATCGAAGGGTTAGCTCTCAGCATCTGGGGTGAAAACCCTCAAACCGCGCTGGCGCTGGGTTTTGTCAACGGCTCAACGGGGCAAAGCGCAGGCTTGAGTTGGTCATTATTCCTGAACTACGCCGACGATTACAAGGGTGTACAGTGGGCTGCGGTCAACTATACGGAGGGTGACTTTCTAGGTTGGCAAGGTGGTCTGGTGAACTATACAGAAGGAACGATGAAAGGACTGCAAACCGGCTTCGTGAATTACGCAGGTAAACTGACGGGACTTCAGTTCGGGTTCGTAAACTTCGCGCAGACGGCAGAAACCGGAGTGCAGATCGGCCTAGTGAACCTCATTCCTTCAAACGCATGGTTTACTGAATTGCCCGATGAATTGGCGCCTGGGATGATCTTCGTAAACTGGTGTTTCTAAAGCGGGCATAGCTCGGCATAAGGGTTGCGGGGAAGCGATGAAATGCAGGGCAAGACCGGATCAGTTAAAGTGATGGAGGCTTGATTATGAAGAACGACAAGGCTAAGGCCGTGAGGATTATTGAGAACACTGAGTGTTGCAAGAAAGATGAAGCGCCGGGCTTAGGCGAGAAGGCTGGGGTTGCGCTGGATCATGCCGCAGCTAAAACTACAGGGGTAGCAAAAAGAACCGCCGCTTCGGTAAAACATGCGATCGGGTGGGCGGTAGAGAGGGCCGGCTCAGTAATGGAAAAGGCTGGATCAGCAACGGAAACGGCTGGGCGAAAATGCAAAAAATAGCGCTTTAAAAAAGCGGAACGATAAACGCAGGTGGTGAGGTGCCGCATGAAAATCCTTATGGTTTACCCGGAGTTTCCTGACACCTTCTGGAGTTTCAAGCACGCGCTCTCGTTTGTAGGTAAACGGTCGGCACTGCCGCCGCTTGGCCTTTTGACCGTCGCGGCAATGCTGCCGCCGGAGTGGTCGTTGCGGCTGGTGGACACGAACGTGCGTGGGCTAACGGATCAGGACTTGGCATGGGCGGACTGCGCCTTGATCAGTGCCATGGTCATCCAGCGCGAGTCAGCGCGTCGGCTTATAGACCGATGCAAAGCGGCTGGTCTGCGGATTGTCGCGGGTGGGCCGCTGTTCACCAGCGAACACGAGCGGTTCG
>JAQVQN010000026.1 GCA_028701555.1 Kiritimatiellia bacterium
ACCTTCTCGCGTTTCCAGCCTATGCGCAACGTACCTGCGCGCGTGGTCTGCATGCTGGGAATGAACGACGGAGCTTTCCCCAGCGCAGCGAGTGGCCTGAGCTTTGACCTCATGGACCGCCGCAAGCGGCGCAAACTCGGTGACCACCAGACACGTGACGAGGAACGTTATGCCTTCCTCGAAACATTGATGGCCGCACGCGAACGGCTGATCATCACCTACACCGGACAAAGCGCTAAAGACAACAAACCGCTGCCGCCTTCCGTGCTGGTCAGTGAACTGCTTGATACGGTTGACGCCAGCTTTAGCTTCACAGACACGCCACAGGAGGATTCTGAGCACCAGCCCGCCGCCACCGAATTGCTGACCGTGCGCCACCCGCTCCATCCCTTCAGCCCCAGATATTTTGATGCGCACAAAACAGATGACCGTCTGATCTCCTTTTCAGAGAAATACTATCAGGTGGCACGCGCCTTGGAGTCAGTCCCTGCACAGATAAACACCCCTTCAACCGCCTCTCTGCCACAACGCCATGGCGGTAACGCACAAACCAAGAATGTGCCTGCCGTTATCGAACTCAACGATCTGATCAGCTTCTTCCGCTCACCCAGCAAATACTTCTATACCCAGAGCATCGGCGTGTATCTGGATCTGCGCACCGAAGAGCTGCCGGATGACGAGGAAGCGTTGTCACCTGACACTCTCGGTGTGTTCGACCTAAAATGCAGGTTGCTTGAACATCTGGCCGACGCGCCCAACGCGCATGAGCGCGCGGAACAATTGCGTCAACGCTGGGAAGCCGAAGGCTATCTGATCCCCGGGAACCGGCGGCTTTTCGACGAAACTTTGGAGATAGTGCGCCAACTGCTTGATGCAAAACAAAAACTCTCACTGGGCCCCCCCGACCCTCCGTTCTTGTTCGAAACGCGGCTTGACGACAACATCCGGCTACAAGGTTGCCTGCAAACATACACCTCGCAAGGCAATCTACTCGTCATGCGCCCTGCCAATGAGCAACCAAAGGATATCATCGCGGCGCGGCTGCACCACCTATCAGCCTGCGCTTCCGGCCTAGAGGTAACCACACACACCATTTTCACAAAGAAACTATCAGACAGTATAGCGGCCCATCCGCCTCTCGAACAAGCGGCAGCGCAGAAGCTTCTTTCGGCACTGTCCAGACATTTCATCGAGGGCTCTCAACGCCCGCTCTGCTTTGATCCGGAAATCGGCTGGATGATCGCAAACGGAAAACAAAGCCAGATCACCGAAGAAGACTGGTCCGGCGACAAACGCCATAAAAAAGGCACAGACATCTATACCCGCCGGGAATTCGGCGACTCCCTGCCCGAACCAGACTCCGCTGCATGGCAGACACTCACTCACATAGCGGCCGACCTTTTCAGCCAACTGCCGGGCAAGAAAGGAGACCGTTGATGCATCCTTTCGATGTTATAAAAACCAGCCTGATCCCGGGCACCTGCGCCTTAATCGAAGCCAACGCCGGCACCGGCAAAACCTTCAACATCCAGCACCTATATCTGCGGCTGCTGCTGGAACAGGGACTCGAACCGTCGCAGATTCTGGTGGTCACCTTCACCGAAGCAGCCACGGCCGAGCTGCGTGACCGTATCCGCCAAAACATTTCCGCTGCACTCTCCTGTCTATCGCACGGCAACACCACCGACCAGCTTTTGCAGAATCTTATAGCGCAGGCACGGGGGCAAGGTAAGACAGACGATGATTTACGCGCTGCGCTGCGCCTGACTCTAGCCGCTTTCGACGAGGCCGCCATCTTCACCATCCACGGTTTCTGCAACCGCACACTGATTAGTCAAGCCTTCGAAAGCGGCGTTGCCTTTGACTGTGAACTGGTTGCTTCATACTCTGACCTCATCCGTGAAACCGTCGCCGACTTTTATCGCCAAGAACTTAGTGCTCCGCAACCTCCTGCCGCCAGCCTTGATGTTTTGCTGAACCACGCCAAGACCATACTGGACAATATCATCCCTCTATCTTTCGAGCCCTCCGGCACCAACCCTTCCGCTTTTCTGGTCAGCGTGATCAATGCGGTCAAGAACACTCGATTGCCCCAAAGAGCATCCGCCTTCAAAGATTGTCTCATACAACTCAAGGACGCGGTGAGCGCAGACGCGCTAAAGCTTGACTCGAAGTTGCTGCATGCTCCAGCCCTTAAATCCTCTGCGGCGAAAACCAACGCTCCGGACTTGATCGAGGCTATTGAAAAACTAAACGACCTCCCGTGCATCGCCATCTGCGAGCGCTTGCGTGAATTTCTCGCGCATGCCCAGCACGGGTTCGAATCCCGCAAACAACAACAGCAGACCATGGGCTACAATGATCTGCTCAAGAAAATGGCGGAAGCGTTGACCGACCCTGAGTGTCGGCTGGCCTGCGAGCTGCGTAAAAACTACAAGGTGGCTCTGGTTGATGAATTCCAGGACACCGACCCGGTACAGTACAAAATTTTCGAGACGGTCTTCAAGCACCGGGATTCAATGCTGTTCATGATCGGCGATCCCAAGCAGGCGATTTACGGTTTTCGCGGCGGGGACATCTACGCCTATCTGGACGCCAAACTTAAGGTTGAGAAAGAGGCGCTTTTCACTCTCTCCCGTAACTACCGTTCAGCCAAAGAGCTTATCGCAGCCGTCAACCACCTTTTCTCGCCGCCGGAAATCTTCGCGGAGAAAAATTTAAAATATCACAATTCCGAGATCGGCAGAGAGCCTGCAAGACGTCTTCTGCGTAACAACGCGCCTGTGCAAGCCCCTTTCCAAGTCGTATGGGTCACTGGCGACACCGACGGCAAAGCAGCAACAAAGAGTTCGCTGCGCCCCAAGATCATCCGGCATTGCGCCGCGCAAATAGCAGAGCTGTTGAACGGGGCTGCTTACACCTTCGCGAAAGGGAATCAGGCTGACTGTGCGCCGGTGCTGCCCAGTGACATAGCCGTGCTGGTGACGTCGAATAAGGAAGCCGAGGCAGTCCAAAAAAGACTGCGCCAACTCAACATTCCGGCTGTGATCTACAAGTCCGGCAATGTCTTTGCCGGCGAAGACGCATTGAATCTGTGGCATATACTCTCGGCCATGCATTCGCCTGACAATACTCGTTCTATAAAAGCCGCACTGCTGACCCCTTGGTGCGGTTATGGCTCGCAAGAAATCATCGCATTAGAGAATAACCCCAGTGACCTCGAGCGGCACACCGCCGCATTTGCAGCGCTGAAGACACGCTGGAGCAAAATGGGCGTAATGTCCGCGTTGAACGGATTCATGGATTCTTCCGGAGGTATGCTTCGTATCGCAAGCGACCAGTCCTGTGAACGACGCCTGACCAATTTCCGCCATCTGGCAGAACTGCTGCATCAGGCCGAGAGTGCAGCCGAGTTGTCTCCTGAAGCCTTGCTGCAGTGGTTCAGTAAACGTATCTCCACGCCTGACGCTGGCGATGAAACCCATGAGCAGCGCATGGAGAGCGACCGCCAGGCCATCACCATCATGACCATTCACAAAAGCAAGGGACTACAGTTCCCGGTGGTCTTTATCCCGTTCATGTTGACCTACGACATCAATCCCAGAGACGACGGCGGCTGGACAGTACACCGTGATGCTGCAAAAGGCGGCAAAGAACTCGTCTTGCCTCTCGGCAAATGCGCGCATGCCTCTTTGGCTAAGCAGCGTATGGCAGAAAGTTTGGCCGAACATCTGCGTCTGCTGTATGTGGCTGTAACCCGTGCCGAAAACCACTGCTCGATTCTAATGGGCAATGTCAAAGCTAAAGGCGCCCTGAGTGCTGTCAATTTTCTGGGTCAGAAACACGCCGATGCCGCGCTCACTCCGGATGATTTCATAGCCGCGAATCATGTTGCCGGTGCCACCCCGCCCTTCCGGGATGCTGCAGTGCTGACAACCGCAGCTCTATCCCTTGCGGAACTCGATGCACAGTCACCAGTACCTTATGCCGCTGCCGCTGCGGCCGCAGCACTGGCAACGCCGCCACACCCGCCGATACCGCCCGACAACTGGGCAGTGATGAGCTACTCAGCCTTGACCGAACACGCGCACTCCGCGCCGGTTCATATCAAGCCTGACGCTGGCACGGATGAGATCAGCGAAGCCGCGCCTGTTACGCTAGCGCGCGACTGTCTGCCTGGCGGTAAATCCACAGGCCTTTGTGTACACGCCATTTTCGAAAAGCTCGACTTCCCGCGGATCACGCCTGGCTGGAGCCCGGACACTCAAGATCTCGCGCTGATTGATGGCCAGGCCGCGCGCTATGGACTCTACACCGCAAACTCACACGGTTCAGCCGAGCGTCGGCAGCGGCTGATTGAGATGCTGGTCACAACCCTTAACCGGGTACTGCCTGACAAAGAGACCGGTTTCACGCTCTCGTCTATCCCCGAGGCCGACACCCGCCGCGAGTGGGAGTTCTTCTCCCACGTGCCCGAAAAGATTCCGCTGCGCGAGTTGACTGATATAGGTCTGACCTTCAAGGATCACGGTTACAGCCGCTACGGCTTTATGACCGGATCAGTCGACCTGCTGTTCCGGCGCGGCATACGCTATTATTTCGCAGACTGGAAGACCGATACACTGGGTGACTATGCCCCTGAAACCTTGCAACAGGTCATGATTGAAAGAAACTATCTGTTCCAGGCCATCGTCTATGCCGTGGCTCTGCACAGCCTGCTAAAGCAGACACTGGGTGGCACTTACGATTTTCAGCAGCATTTCGGCGGCGGCTATTATTGCTTCGTACGAGGTATGGGCAGCAATACCGGTGTTTTCACGTACAACCCCGGCCGCACAGATATCGAACACTGGAGTGCGCTGCTGCGCCAGCCATCTTCACGCACCTCACGCTATTAACTCCTGTCAAAAAGGTCAACCAGGTCATCAAGGTCAAAACAATCCCACGGAGTCTTTTACTCGATGCCGCAAACCTACCGCACACTTTTAAAATCCCTGCATGACCAAGGCGCGATAGAACCATTTGCCTGGCACTTTGCCGATGCCATAGCAAAAACCGCCCCAGACGGTTCCAGCACAATGCCAGACCAGCTTTTCCTGGCTGCCGCGCTGGTCGCACAGAATACAGTTGTACACAAGCACGTCTGCCTGAAACTTACGTCTGATTTGAGAATGCGCAACTTTTTGGCCGGCGACAATTTTTCGGACGAAACCGTAACAGATATTGAACTTCCCGCTGACCTGACCGATTATCTTAAAAGCTCGGTGTGTTCCTTCGCGGTCGAGGACGGAACCGGGCGTGATTTCAAACCCCTGGTTCTCGAAGGGAACCGGCTTTACATGCAAAGGTATTGGGTTTACGAAAACCTTTGTGCGCAGTACCTCAACTCGCGTACAGACAAAGATGACAAAGACCCGCCGGATGAATCCTCTATACGCGGCCTCACGCTGCTGGATCTTGACGCCGACCAGATCGCCGCAATCCGGCAAGCTGTGTCCAGTAAGCTCTGCGTTATCACCGGTAGCCCCGGCACAGGCAAGACCACGATCATAGGCGTCGTGCTGGCTTTTCTGTTCCAGAAAAAATCAGACATTAAGGTCTGTCTTTGCGCACCGACCGGCAAAGCCCAAGCACGGCTAAAAGAGGCTCTGGATGCCGAGATTGAAAATAATCTGGCTTTGCCTGCCGATGCCCCGGCGCGGATCAGTCTGCAAAATCTTTCTCCGCTGACGATACACCGCCTGCTCAAGATCAACCCTGTCACAGGCCAGTGCGGTCACCACAAGGACAAGCCTTTACTTGCCGATGTGCTGGTCGTCGACGAGGTCTCGATGGTTGACCTGCCGCTGCTGGTCAAACTGCTGAGCGCCGTTCAAAAAGAATGCAGTATTATCCTGCTGGGCGACAAAGATCAGCTTGCCGCTGTCGAGACCGGTGCCGCGCTGGTCGAAATGTGCGAGGCCTGGCAGAACAGAGCACCGGTGGCGCGCCTGACACATTCGCACCGCTTCTCATCCGAAAGCGGCATCGGACAGCTTAAGGAGTGCATAAACCACGGTGCTGGACGCGAAGCTTGGGAGATTCTGGTCTCCGGCGACGGGGCGCTGTCTCACGCACCGGCACCGACCTCTTACGAAGCCTGCGCGCAAGCCTTGAAAGAATATCTAGCCGGTCACCCTTTCTGCGAATACCTGCAAGCCCAAACAGCCTCAGAGGCTTTACGACTTTTCGACCGCTTACGCATCTTGTGCGCCACGCGCCACGGTCCGTGCGGCGTTAACACAGTCAACCTTTGCGTCCAAAAGCTTCTGGGTGTCAACACCTACGGTCACGGTTATCCGGTAATGGTCACCGTCAACGATTACGCCCGGCATCTGTTCAATGGCGATATCGGCATCTGCCTAAAAGACCCGAATAATGAAACTGTACGGGTCTGGTTTCCCTCCTTAGAGAAGCCCGGAGAATACCGTTCTTTCGGCATTGCCGAGCTACCCGGGCACACGCCGGTTTTTGCCATGACCGTCCACAAATCTCAAGGCTCGGGGTTCGGCGAAGTGCTGCTGATTCTGCCGCAACAAGACAACCCCGTTTTGACACGCGAATTGATTTACACCGGCATCACACGCGCCAGAACCAAGTGCGTGATTTGGGCTGATCGCGCCATCTTTGAAAAATGCGTCCGTACACCCACCCGCCGCATGTCCGGCCTCAAAGACAAACTTAAGCGTTGTTCAGGGGTATGCCTCGTTAACCCTGATTAACCCTATTGCCCGTCTGCACGATCAGATCAATTTGGAGTTCACTGTTTCAAATTCTCGAACAGGACCGGGCCGCCCCACTTGCCGGTGGTTACCAGGTCGATATCGCCGTCGCCGTCAATATCAACCGGCACGATGTTAAGCCCGGCCGCGAAACCTTCGTCATAAGATACGATATGCTTGGTGAATACAGGCGCGGCACTGGGCGTGAAACGATAGAAGAAAACACATTTTTTACCGAAAGCATCCGGATCGCCCCCGTTGTGGGCCATGAAACGCTTGCCTACAATGATCTCCTTCCTGCCATCGCCGGTGATGTCCGCGAACGCCAGGTAGTGAGGCTGTGACCAGGTATCGTCGATCAAGTGCTGCCGCCAGCCTACCTTGCCCTCGCCGTCACGACACTGCTCATACCACCAGATGCCGTGCTTGTGCGCGACGCTGGTGATGATGTCGTTCAGACCGTCCGCATTGACATCGTGGACAATTATGTTTGAAGTGTGGTCGGCCCCGCCCGCAGGTGCGCCGAGCGCGATCGGGTGCGCCCGCCAAGCGCCCTTGCGAATATCCTCCGGTGCCTCGAACCAGGCGTCTGGTCGGATGATGTCCTGCCGTCCGTCGCCGTTGATGTCGCCCACACCCGCGCCAAAGGGGCGGGTCTGATTGCATACGTCGTGCCGCACAAAAGTCGCCTGCCCGTCGGAGTTGCCGCTTCTCTCATACCAGACGGTCACATGGGTCTGCGGCAGAAACTCCTCAGCCTTGCCGTCGCCGTCGATGTCCTCCAGCGTGCCAGTCTCATGATTGCCGAGCGGATCGATCACATGCCGTTTCCAATCACCCTTGCCGCCGCCGGGGTTCTCGTACCAGGCTGAGGTCTTGTCGAACCAGCCTGCCGCGACCATGTCCGGACGGCCGTCGCGGTTGACATCCAGCACCAGGTTGCAGAAATCATCTGCGTAACCCTTGCCGTCCTCGGTAACCTTATTGTCAATCTCGCGGATCTTGACCGGCTTCCAGTCAGGCGCGAGATACAGGAATGGCCCGGCAATGATATCTGGTTTGCCGTCGCCGTTGAAGTCAGCCACCGCGCAGGCTTCCGACCGATAGTCGCTGATGCGGTGCGCTTTGAAGGCGACCGGAGAGATCAGTGTGCCGGGTGCCGCGTCCGGCACATCCACAATTATCGTGCTGGCGATAATCCTGAGAGCCTTAAGAGCGTCGTTTTTGAAGACGGGATTGTCTAAATACGGCTTGAGCGCCGCAACCGCTTCAGGCGTGGGCACGCTCGCCCATGCCTCGATCAGCAGATAACGCTCCTCGTCGCGCTGCACTAGTCCTGCGGCCTTGCGGCACATTTCGGCGCGCGCATCCAACCCGGGCTCCTGCGCGATCAGACGCAGAGCTCCGCGCAGTGCCACGATTCGCAAACTGTTGCTGCGATGTGCCTCGGCCTGCCGCAGCAACGCGGGCGCGGCAGCGATATCCTTCCAGGCCGCCAAAACACGCAGGGCGGCGTCGGCCACCTCGCTGTCGGCATCGCCGAGCGTTTCTATCACAAGCGCGAGCCCGTCAGGTCTGCCGGCGATGCCGAGCGCAGTCAACAGGGCGCGACGGCCTTCGGTAGCCGCGGCTGCCAGCAGCGGACGCACCGCTACCGTGGCTGCTTCAGGATATTTGCGCGCGAGCACAGCCAGCGCCTTTTCCGCCGCGCGCTGCTCGTGCGGGTCTTCGGCTTTGCATGCGGCAGAAAAAGTTTCAGTCAGTTGTTTTTCGTCCGCGATCTCGGTCAGCAAAGTCAGTGCGGCGGTACGCACGGCCGGTTCGACAGAGTCCAGATACTGCAATGCCGCAGGCGCGGCTTTATGGGGCTTGCGGAAAGCCGCAACGCCCAGCAGCCGCACATGCGCTTCTGGGCCGCCGCCGCGTTTTGACAAGGCCCGTACGATTCGGGCATCGGTATCCGCGTCCCGCAGTTTTATGAGGCTCATGCGCGCGGCATCAGCCAACGCCTCGTTATGATGACCCAGCAATTCTATCAGGGTGTCGGCATCAGATGCATCGCCGAGATCACCCAAGCCGCCAACCGCTGCTATCAGAGCGGGCGTATCCTCCCTGTTCTTTAGCGACTCTCGCAGAAAAGGCGCACCGTTACGGTTTCCGGCGGCGATGAAAGCCTCTATCAGGGTCACTCGTCCGGCAGCGGGCAACGAACGCATGAATTTTACGCCTATGCGCCGCAAACTCTTTTCAGGCAGGTTCGCTGCAAATCTGGCGGTCGCACCGCGCCACACTGCGGAATCGCGGGAAAGCCCGTCTGCGACAAGTTTATCCATGTCGCTCTGCGACAGGCCCAGCAGACCGCAGAAGGCGGCCAGTTGCACATGTTCGGGGAACCGTTCCCCCATGGCTTCGGCATATTTGGCGCGCGCTACCTTAACGTCTGTCTCCGCCAACCGTTCGGCCAAGGTCAATAGTGCCGAGCCGGGCATGGCGGCGCAGGCCGTGCCATCGGCCAAATCCGCCGGATCAGCCACAGCAGCCAAATAATCCCACGCTGCGGCTTTAGCCATAGCCCGACCGGAAGCGCAAAGGCCGTGCGCCATTGTTATGGCAACCGGGCTGTTGCGGCGTTTCAGAGCGTTGAGCAGGCCTGCCTGACAGCGGTCGTCAGCTTGAACTATCGCGGCCGCGAGTGCCGCATCAGCATCGGGATGGCCAAGCGCCTCCAGCAGAAAACAGGCGTTATCGAAGGTCGCTGGGCCGGCAAGTTGTGCGGCCAGTGCTGGTATGGACGCAGGCGTGGCGGAAACCAGCAGCTTATGCCGCGCGGCGTCACGCTCCTCTGCGGAGCCATCAGACAGTTGTTTGATCAGCGCCGCTTCGCCAGCAGCAGACGAAAGGCTCAGAAGGACGCTAAAAAGCAAGCCGGCAGGACGGTAAAGAGCGCGGCAAAGGCCAGATCGGCAGGAGGCTGATTTATTGGTCATGGCAAAATACCTTATTTAAGATCGTCTTTTACTAAAGAGCCCAAGGTGCACGGCAGGTGCGGTTGATGAGGCGGTTGGCCTCACTGTCGTTCTTGAAAGCTAGCGAACGCGGGTCAAATTCCAAGGGCCGGTTAAGGTGGTATGCGATGGTTGCCGCATGGCAGGCGACATGCGAAAAGTGCAGCGATTCCGCCGGTGCCGAGGTGAGCTGACGCGAGCGCACACAGTCGAGGAACTCCTTGGGATGCGCTACCGGCCGCATCCAGCTTTCGCTGCGCACGGCGCGGTTCTCCAGCAGGCTCGGCGAAGAGACCTGGACATCGCCGGAATCGTCGGTCTCGACCCATCCCTCGTCGCCCTCGAAACGCACCGCGCAACTGTTCTTAAAGCCGTGCTGGCGCAGCACCAGCTTGATGCCGTCGTCGTAGAAAGCGTGAAACGTCCCCGCGTCCACCGGCACGTACCGCGTCGGCGCGGTCTGCTCGCGCTTCAACACTAGCTGGCACAGATCGATGGTGTGGCTGCCCCACTCGGTCAGGTCGCCGTGAAAATCGTATTGGCTGTGCCACCCTTTGATGTACTGGCTGTTGTAAGGACGCCACGGCGCGGGCCCCAGCCACATGTCCCAATCAAATTCATCGTGTGCCGGAGTTGGCTCGCTGTCGAAGAATTTATTCGCAGACGAGAACCCCATGACAATCATGCCCGCATGCAGGGTGTGCAGACGCCCCAGTCGGCCGCTGCGGGCGATGTTCATGGCGGTCACGAAATTTCCGACCGTGCGCCGCTGCACACCGCCCTGGTAAATGCGTTGGTAGCGTTTGGCCGCATTCATCACCGCCTCGCCCTCGCGAATTGAGAGCGAGATGGGTTTTTCGCAATAGACATCCTTGCCAGCGCGCATGGCCTGTATGGCGAGCTGCGCGTGCCAGCGGTCCCCGGTGGCGATGTACAGTGCATCTATGTCAGGCCGCGCCAGCATCTCGCGGAAATCGCGGTATTCTGAGCAATCGCTGTTGCCGTTGAATTCGTCCACAATCTTTTTGGCGTTTTGCCTGCGCTCGCGGTTGACATCGCATACGGCCAGCGCACGCGTTCCCGCAATGTTCATAAAGACCGGCATGAGCTGCGTGGCACGTGAGCCTGCACCGATGAACCCCATGGTCACGGTGTTTGACGGAGCGACCGCCTGTGCCCTCAGCCTCTGCCCGGCGACAGCCGCCGCGGCAAACCCTGCGGCTTTGAAAATAAAGCCTCTGCGTCTGATGCTCATTGTAACTCCCCCATAGCGTCTGCCGCCTGCGCTTCCCGCCCCCGCAAACCAACTCAGCATTACCGCAGTCGTCACAAACGCCTTATACAGATTTAATGGATATTATAGTGCTGAAGCCGCACGGCAGTCTTGTAAAAGCGCGTGTTTGTTGTGTACATATTCCGCGTCGAAGATCCGTGCGCACAACGCTTCTGCGCTTCTGCACTCCCGCAAAAACATGCTGTTGCCCTTGCCCCGCTTATGCTATATTCAGGCAATCTGACAGTATGTTATAGCTGCCGTGGAAGCCCCAGATTAGTCAAAAGGAAACACTGCATTATGAAGTGGCGTTGGGATCAAGGTAGGCTTGAGTATTTTAACTACTCTAGCATCCGATCAATAGCCAATGTTTTACTCAGTCTTGAAGGCATTGATATGGAAAAAGGCGGGGAGGATATACTCCGGACGCACTTAGAACTCGAAACAGGATTACCTTTCTTACCTAAATCTTATGCCGTTTGGAGAAATTACGCCCGTGTTTTTCAATGCTCCATGCTGGCCACTAAGATTGAAGGACGCCTCTTTGTCACCGATTTATGCCGCAAACTAAAACAGCCGCCTACTGTTTTTTCCTCAGATGAATATTTTAATTTTATATTTTCACGTTTTGCTCTGCCTTTTCCCGCCTTTAAGGGCTACAACGCTTCTGTTAATGCTGTTTTTCCGTTTGCTGCAATTTTGAAATTTATGATAAGCCGTCCTAAGAGAGGCTGCTCAACAGCCGATGTGCTCAAATTTATCGTAGGCAACGGATGTACTGGGATCGAGGACTTACAACATTATGCAACCCTCAAACCTATGCATGTGAAATCTTTAAATGACGAAAAACGGCAAATTAGGGAAATGCTGGTGTTCATGGGGCAGGCCTCTTATTTGAAATGGCTTGACAGGTCTTTGTATATAGACTCGTCTGATTACCAGAGCATATTAACTTCTACAGCACCAAATACTTCGATAAAACGAAAAACGTCCTCCTTTGAAGAGTTCATATCCATGACCTCTATATCGTCAGACCAAGATACCAAATTCGATATTGTTCTATCCGACAGGGTGACCTCCGAACCGGTATTTAAAGAAGGCGGCAAGGTATTTGTCACGCACAGCAAAATCGAAAGAAGCCCCTTGATACGCCAGCGTTTCTTTCAGATGCACCCTGAAGTGATTTGTGACGCATGCAAGCTAAAACCTCGAGAACGCTATCCATGGACAAACAACATTCTTGATTTGCACCATATTATGCCGCTTTCCACGACACTTAATGTGGGCGGAACCACAACCTCGATGGATGATCTTTCGCCTCTTTGTCCGTCATGCCACCGAAGCATCCATGATTTTTATCAGATTAAACTCGGCGAATGGGGAGTTCCTGACTTCGGTTCAAAAACAATGGCTCATGATATCTATGATATGGCTAAGAGGGAGATACAGCTTTGAGGAAGCTTTCACTTAAAGAACAAGTATTGATTATTGAA
>JAQVQN010000374.1 GCA_028701555.1 Kiritimatiellia bacterium
TTCCGATCTGGCTGCTTCAAGAAAACGGCTCCCGCAGACTCCCGCTTCCCGCCGCACTGGCCTTGGGCGTCCCCTGGAGCCCGCGATGCCAAGCCCGTTCCGGGCTGGTTCGCGGTATCCCAAGATGCGGCGGATTGACGCGGATGCGCCAAGGCGGTGCGGGCCGAGCGCCCTACCGCGAGCGTCTGCGCGGGGGCTTGCCCTCCACTGACCCACTACATGCGGCACTCAGGGCTGTTTCAGGAAAACGGCTCCCGCAGACTCCCGCTTCCCGCCGCACTGGCCTTGGGCGTCCCCTGGAGCCCGCGATGCCAAGCCCGTTCCGGGCTGGTTCGCGGTATCCCAAGATGCGGCGGAAGCTCCGGCAGAGCCGGTGCGGACCGCCGGCTCCAGCACTGCCTCCGGCTACGGCCGGACATACCGGAATGAGACTTGTTCGCGGGGCTCTGTCCCGGTCCAGGCGGAACCCGCCGGACCGCGTGGAGGGCGCCGCTGTGTCGGCGCCGCGGCCGGGACGCAGCCCGGCCCTCCAGGCGCCTGCCGTCCGCTGCGGCGGACGACAGGCGGAATGGGATCGCGGCGGCGCGTGTGCTGGGGTCAAGTCCCATACAAGCTCAGGGCGACGATCACCTCACCGGAGCTTTCTTGAAACAGCCCTGAGCGGCACTCCCCTGCGGTTTACACGGGGCCATGCCGTGGTACATTGTGCGCCGGTGGTCGCGGGTGTCGCCAGAGCACCCGACCGCCCACGGCATATCCTGCGGACCTGGCTGGGGAGTCACCACATGGCGAAGATCGCGTTCATCGGGGCCGGCAGTTTCGGGTTCACGAGGACGTTGGTGAAGGACATCCTCACCTTCCCGGCGCTGCAGGATGCCACCATCGCGCTGATGGACATCGACGCGGAGCGTCTCGACTACATCACGCGGGCGGTCCGGCGCATCGTCACCGAGGGCGAGTACCCGGCCAAGGTCGTCGCGACCACCGACCGCCGGAAAGCGCTCGCGGGGGCCGATGCGGTGCTCTGCACGATCCTCTGCGGCGACGTCGAAGTCTGGCGCTACGACATCGAGATTCCCAAGAAGTTCGGCGTCGATACCAACATCGGCGATACGCGCGGGCCATCCGGCATCTTCCGGGCGCTGCGGACGATTCCCACCATGGTCAGCATCTGCAAGGACATGGAGGAGCTCTGCCCCGAGGCGATCCTGCTGAACTACACCAACCCCATGGCGATGCTCTGCCGCGCCATGCAGCGCGAGTCGAAGATCCAGGTCAGCGGCCTGTGTCACAGCGTGCAGGGCACGGCCCACATGCTGGCGCACTGGATCAAGGCTCCGGTCAACGAGATCGACTTCGTCTGCGCCGGCATCAATCACCAGGCCTTCTACCTGAAGTTCGAGTGGAACGGCAAGGACGCCTACCCACTGATCCGCAAGGCGATGAAGCGGCCCGAGGTCTACAACGAGGAGCAGGTGCGCAACGAGATGTTCCTCGCCCTCGGCTACTACGTCACCGAGTCCAGCGGCCACAACAGCGAGTACAACGCCTGGTTCCGCAAGCGCCCCGACCTGATCGAGAAGTACTGCACCCACGGCACCGGCTGGAACCCGGGCGAGTACGCCTACATCCTCAAGCACTACCTCGAGCGCCGCAAGACCTGGAAGAAACAGATCCAGGACTGGCTCGACGACCCGAAGCCGCTGAACCTGCAGCGCGGGCACGAGTACGCGGCCAGCATCATCAACGCCTACAAGGGCGGCGATCCGTTCGAGTTCAACGGCAACGTGCCGAACACGGGGCTGATCACGAACCTGCCCGACGGCGTCTGCGTCGAGGTCCCCGTGGTGGCCAACCGGCGCGGCCTGAACGCGATCCACGTCGGAGCGTTGCCCCCCCAACTCGCCGCGCTGGTCAACACCAGCGTCGCCATCGAGGAAATGGCGGTCGAAGCCGCGCTGACCGGCAATGCGGCGATGGTCTACCACGCCATCTGCTACGACCCGCTCACCGCCGCGGTGCTGTCGCTGGCCGAGATCCGCGACTTGGTCAAGGCCATGTTGAAGCAGAACAAGCCCCACCTGCCGCAGTTCAAGACCGTGGCGTTCTGAGGCCCGTTGCGTCGCCTCACGGCCCCTCGCGCAGCACATCGAAACGCACCCCGCCGCCGTGCCGCTCGCCGGCGAGGATGCCTCTTTTAACCTTTGCTGTCCATTTTCCCATTTTTCAACGGCAAGTTTGTAAATACTTTTATCTTGGGCTGTATGTGGTCTTGCAATATGCTGGGTTGTGAAATCCAATTCATTACGTATTTGACTTTGAAAAAGATAGTTGCCACTATAGAATTTATATTTTGTTTTATAAAAATTTCCTGTTCCGGCTTTTAGTTCTGGTAAATCCATGAAAATTTCAGAAACTGTTACGTTTGTTTCTACCTTTTCAAATTCAGGATAAAATCCTTTCGCACCATTTTTCTTTCCAATAAGGATAACTCTTTTTCTATTTTGTAGGACGCCAAAATTCTTAGCTTCTAATACTTTATATTCAGTGTAGTATCCCTTGTTTTCAAACAAATCAAGCATCATTTGAAGATATGAATCGCCGTTTTTAGTTTTAGCAGAGAGTAACCCGATTACATTTTCGAAAACAAAATATTTTGGCTGATAATATTCTAAAAACCTCGCATATTCTTTAAAAAGGTAGTTTCTGGAATCTCCCTGCATCCTGTTTTCATCTCTTGACCTTCCAACTATGGAATATGCCTGACAAGGAGGACCACCAATTATCAGATCTATAGGTTTCCCTTCTTTCAAAGAGTCAATTTTATCAAAAATTATTTGGTTGTTTTTGCCACCAATTGACATGTTGATAACTGACTCTTTTTGATTCTTCGGAATTAATGTGTAAAGTTTTGCCCTTGTAATTTTATTTTGTAAATAATCTATATATGGTTGTAGATTTCCAGATTTTTTCAGATGGTGATAGGCAGTTCTTGTTATAAGTGTATTACATGCTGATTTTTCAATTTCAACATGAGCTACTGGTTTAAATCCTGCACGAATAAATCCTTCTGACAAACCACCTGCTCCTGAGAATAAATCA
>JAQVQN010000027.1 GCA_028701555.1 Kiritimatiellia bacterium
CCGCCAGTAAAGATGCCGTCAACCAACCCAGCCCGCTCCTCGGCGGTGGTGACTTTGAAACGGTTGAAACCGTCCGCGATCTCGGCCTTGTCCATAACAATCAGTCCGGCACCGGCCAACTCGGCCGAAATACGGTCACGCACGCCGTCAACCTCGTCGTCCATGCCCGGAACGCGGGTCTGGTTCTTGACAAAGATTGCGATCTTGGGGTTTTGCTGCGGCTGCTGCGGCACAGGAGCGAGCACCGCCCGTTTAACCATGTCAGCTTCCACCGACACAACCTGCATGCCGGGATTGGCAGCCTGGACCTTGGCCTTGAAGGCCTGCAGCTCGGCTGAAGCCTGCGGATCGAGCTTTTGGGCCTCGGTAACCACCTGAGCCCGGGCCGCCGTCAGAAAACACATGCTAACCATTGAGACCGTCAACAGGCGCAAGCCGCCTGTGATAATTTTAGAGCGCATACTAACCTCCGTTTCAGAAGTAACCGTTCGCGATAGGTATAAAAGGCACGTCCTTGTTCTGGATCACGTTGACAAGGCCAATCTGCACGCCGATCATTTCGCGCGCGAAGTTGATCACGCCGATCTGGCAGCCTTTAATGTAATCCGAGCCGTTGTAAACGCCGATCTGGAAAGCCTGGGCGTTGGCCTTGGAGTGCGCGGCGGCGAAGTTCACCGCGCCGATCTGCAAACCCTCGTATGAACCAGAAACATAGTTGACAGTGCCGACCTGAAAGCCCATGCCGTCGCCGTCAACCACATTGGCGATGCCCGCAATCTGCAGGCCGTTGGCGTGTCCGACCGAGCGCCCCACGATCCCGCTGATGTCAAGCCCGTCGAAATTCTGGCACTCGCCATATATGATGTTGATCCGCAGACCTCCAACGTCGAAATCAGCCGACGGCACCTGTAGGGGCGTCGCGAAGCTGAGCATGAATGGCGTGTAGGGATTTCCCGCAGCGCCGTCCTGCGCCGCTGCCGTAAGAGAGAGACCCACGGCGGCAACCGCCGCCAGCAAACCGTAACCCGATGTTTTCATAAACAAAATACCTCCTAATGCTTGAGCCAATGCATGAACCCTCATTTGATGATCGGTATTTTACTCGTAAGAACAGTCGGCTTCAACAAGAATCGTTCACTTGCTGCCGAGGGCTTTGCGCAGCAGCGCTTCGGTGTCTGTGACGGTGTTGTCCGCGTCGAACGCCGCCTGTACCATCTTGCGCGCCTGCTCCTGCGGGAAGCCCAGCGAAATCAGGGCCATGACCGCGTCGCGCAGCATGGTGTTGCGGACGCTGTCGGTGCTGGACCCGCTCCCGGCAAAGGCCTCCAGAGGGTCGATCTTGTCGCGCAGCTCCATGATGATGCGCTCGGCGGTCTTCTTGCCGATGCCGTGCACGGTGCTGATGCGCTTGACGTTGTTGTCGGCGATGGCGGCGGTAAGTTCTCCGACCGTCATGCCGCTGAGCACGCTAAGAGCCACTTTCGGCCCGACACCGTTTACACCGGTCAGGCGCTCGAACATGCGTTTTTCCTCTGCCTGAGCGAACCCGAACAGGGTCTGTGCGTCTTCGCGCACATGGTGGTGGACCAGCAGACGGCATGTTTCGCCCGTATGCGGCAGGCGGTCATAAGTGCTCAACGACACCAGCAGCTCATAGCCCACGCCGTGAACGTCCAGCGTCACAAGCGAGGGAGTCTTGTCCACCAGTATGCCGTTTAAGAAGGCGATCATGCGGGTTAGACCACCGCGTCCTGCTCCAGACGCGGGGCTTTGGCGAGAACATATCTCTCGGCTTCCGCGCACCAGAGGTTGTTGTTGCGGCCGCAGATTTCCGCGAGAGCCGCGAAGTATGGGTCCTTTTCACCCAGTGCCGCGAAATCGTCGATGGCGGTCATGGGCATGGAAACGTGGGTGTAGACCAGCTTTTTGCCGCCCGGGATATTGGGCAGACGTTTTGTCGTGTCGGCGACGGAATCGATACCGCCGACATGCGTGATCATGACCGAGGGCTTGATCAGTCCCTGCGCGGCGTAGTTCATCGAGTCCTGCAGATCCTGAGTGTTGCCGCCCGAGGAGCCGACAACGTGATGGCCCATGTAATGCACGTCGTAGAAGTTGATGGCTGCCTTGAAGTCGGATTTCGCCGGGCCGGCGAAGAAGTTAAGGCACCCGAGGTATCCGAGCAGAGCCGAGCCCTGATCGATCAGAGCCGGGACCGGGGCGAAGACCATGACGTCGTTATAGCCCTGTCCGCCGTTTACGGACTTGATCAAGGCCACGGGATCGTCAGCTTTGCCGGTGTTGACATAGTGCAGGTCAACTCCGCACTCGCGGGCGTGCGCCACCGGGAAGATTTCCGCAGCGCGGTCAAGCCGGGCCTGGTCGATGTCGGTGATGACCAGGCGTCCGGGACGGTGTTCCGGACCGTGCAGCGCTAGGTCGATGGCGCTCAGACCCATCGGCCCGCCGCCAGCCAAGATCACCATGCTGCCGCCGTTCTTGATGCCCATGTTGTGGACATATTCGCCGGGGTTGAAATGGTAGCTGCAGCGGTAGGCCCCCACGATGCAGGAGACCGGCTCGGCGATCGAGGACTTGTAGTAGGCATCGCCCTCGTAAGTCAACAGGCAGTCCAGTTCCATGACCTCGCGCGGGATGACGATGCGTGTGGCGTGTCCGCCGATCCAGCGGAACGAGTAGCCGGGTGCCCAGTGTTCGTGGCCGGGGATGTTTAGTTGCGGCTGCACGCCATACTTCTGGCCAACGCGGAATTTGTGCTGCCACTTTTTCCCTACAGCCAAGAGCTTGCCGCAGAATTCGTGTCCCAGAATAATCGGGTTTTCAGCGACATCATCCGGCACCCGCTTGTGCTTGGCCCCTTGGATCGTGGCCTTGTAGTCTGACATGCAGATGCTATTTGTGACAATGTCCGCAAGTATTTCGTCCTCGCCGATCTCCGGCAGGTCAAAACGCTCCAGGCGCAGGTCGTTTTCTCCGTAAAGCCGCAGTGCCAATGATTCCATGATGTTCTTCCAAAAGCTAAAGGGTTGAAAAAGTTCTATAATATAGGCACAAGCCAGCTTTGGACAAGCGTAAAAGCCTTGTGACTTAGGAGTTAGGAGTTAGGAGTGAGGAATTAGGAGTTGATTGAGTTACTATCCGAGAACCTCGGTCTTTTTCAGTTAAATCGGTATGCGACCGGTTAAGCGAAGGTTTCGTTGAGGCTGCCGGTACGGTAGCCCTGTAAATCAAGCGTCACATAAACATAACCGGCGTTTTTGACTTCGAGCACGATTCTTTCGCGTACGGCTGGTTCAATCATACTGGCCAGATCGCCTGGCGGCACTTCAATACGGGCTAGATCCGCGTGGTGGCGTACGCGGCAGTGGGTGAAGCCCAGAGCGCGCAGGGAGTCCTCCGCGCGCTCGATCCGGGCGAGGACTTCGCTGGTGACCGGTGTTCCGTATGGTACGCGCGAAGCCAGGCAAGCCATGGCCGGCTTAAGCGCGGTCGGCAGTTTGAGCTGTGCCGAAAGCTTTCGGATGTCGGCTTTAGAGAGTCCGGCTTCGAGCAAAGGGCTTTTCACGCCAAGCTCGCGGGCGGCGCTTCTGCCGGGCCGGTAGTCGCCCTCGTCATCGGCGTTGTTGCCGTCTAGGACGCAGGCGAAGCCTTTGGCCGCCGCTGTGGCCGCGATGGTTTTGAAGAGACGGAGTTTACAGAAATAGCAGCGGTTTTTAGGATTAGAGGCGTAGTCAGGGTCGCTGAGTTCATCAGGGTTGACGGTCACGCATTCGGCTGCCATCCTTTTAGCCAGGTTCAGTGCCTCTGCCAGCTCGCGGCGCGGCAGGCTGGGCGTGTCGGCGATGACCGCCAGCACGTTTTCCGCGCCGAGTACGTCGACAGACACGCGCAGCAGCAATGTGCTGTCGACTCCGCCGGAAAAGCCGAGGGCTACGCGACCGTAGGAACGCAGCAGCTCAAACAGTTTTTGTTCCTTACGGGCTAAAACGTTTGTGTTATTTTGCATCGGTGTTTTAGAGGATACGATTGTCGATCAGGCGGGTTTTGCCGCAGTAGGCCGCCACCAGAGCGACATCGCCCGGACGGGCCTGGCTGACCGGATCGAGGGTGTCGGGTTTCACAATTGCGGTATAATCGGGTCGTAGGCCATGCCGGGCAAGTTCGTCGGCCATTATGCGTCGCAGCGCAGCAGCATCGCTGGTGCCGCCAGCCAGGGCATCGGCGGCAGAGCGCAAGGCGCGGCTGACTCCCAAAGCCTGCTGTCGTTCTATGGCTGTAAGATAGGCGTTGCGCGAACTCATCGCAAGGCCGTCGGGTTCGCGCACGATCGGCGCTGTCACAATTTCAACCGGGAAATTCAGGTCTTTGGCCATTTGCCGTATAACTGCGGCTTGCTGGAAATCTTTCTGGCCGAAGACAGCCACATCTGGCTGCGCGATGTTGAAAAGTTTGGCAACCACGGTGCAGACACCGCGGAAATGTCCGGGTCGGCAGGCTCCGCATAAACCTGCGCTGAGGCGGTCCTCTGTGACGCAGGTGCTGGCATCGGTGGCGTACATGGCCTCTGCTGGCGGCATAAATACGGCGTCGACTCCCGCTTGGCGGCATAGGTCAAGGTCACGCTCCGCGACACGCGGATATTTGTCGAAATCCTCGTTAGGGCCGAACTGGGTCGGGTTCACGAAGATCGTGACGGAAACGGCGTCAGAGTGTTTACGGGCTTCGTTGACTAAGGACAGGTGGCCATGATGCAGGCAACCCATTGTGGGCACGAGGCCGACACGCTTGCCGGCCGCCTTTTGTGAACGGCTCCACAGTCGCATATCCTCGGGTTTTTCAAACACATGCATGTTACGCTCCGTAGGCAAACGATACTAAACTGGCGCGGGCGTGGCAAGGGAGGGCGCATGTCTAATTAGAAATGTCGGACTATACCCGCTGATGCTGGACTTCGGGGATGGTGATTGGTATGCTTGGTAGCAGTTCGCATTGGTAGCGAAAGAGGGTTGCATAGAACACGCGCGGAAAGGGATCCATGGCCGGAGAATACGCTTTTTCATTGATCAACGTCACCAAGCAGCACGAGAAGAAGACTATTCTTGAAGATGTCAATCTGTCGTTTTTTCACGGCGCGCACATCGGGGTGATCGGCGCGAACGGCTCGGGCAAATCCTCGCTGCTCAAGATACTGGCTGGACTTGACAAAGAGTTCATGGGCGAATGCCAGATAGCAAAAAATACGCGGGTGGGCTATTTGTCGCAGGAGCCGGAGTTGGACAATTCCAAGAACGTCATACAGTGCGTGGAGGAGGGTGTGGCCGGATCCAAAGCCATCCTGTTGCGGTATGATAAAATCTGCGAACTGCTAGGCAGTGACCTGAGCGATAAGGAGTCGGAAAAGCTTAACGATGAGATGGGGCGGTTGCAGGACGTTATCGACCATAACGACCTGTGGAGTCTAGACCATCAGATCGAGATGGCGATGGAGGCCTTGCGGCTGCCACCGCCTGAAGCGCCCGTTGCGCCGCTTTCCGGTGGTGAGCGTCGGCGGGTGGCGCTATGCCGCCTGCTGATATCCAACCCTGACGTGTTGCTGCTCGATGAGCCCACCAATCATCTCGATGCTGAATCAGTCGCGTGGCTGGAAACTTATCTTAAGGAGTTTAGGGGCACCTTGATCGTAGTGACGCATGATCGTTATTTTCTCAGCAACGTGACGGAATGGATATTGGAGTTGGATAATGGTCGTACTTATCCTTACAAAGGTAACTACGAGGCATGGCTGCAGCAGAAGCAAGAAGCCATGCTGCGCGAGTCTAAGCAGGCTGAATCGCGGCGCAAGCTGATTGAGAACGAATTGGCATGGGTGCGCACAAATCCGTCTGGGCGCCGCGCAAAAAGTCAGGCGCGTGTGCGCCGTTACGAGGAACTGGCAGCCGGAGAGGTGAGCACGCGCGAGGAAGATTTGCGCATACAGATTCCGGCTGGCCCGCGGCTCGGCGATCTGGTGGTCAAGGCGGATGTTGTCTCAATGGGGTTTGACGACCGCCTGCTTTTCGAGGACATGAGCTTTGATCTGCCGCGGGGCGGGATTGTGGGTGTGATCGGCGGCAACGGTGCAGGCAAGACTACGCTTTTCAAGCTGATCACAGGCCAGTTACGGCCGCTTTCCGGGTCTTTGACAGTAGGGCCGACGGTGGTGGTGTCGTACGTTGACCAGTCGCGGTCAGAGCTGGATGCGTCCAAAACGGTGTATGAGGAGATCACCGGCGGGTCAGAGTATGTCAGCCTGGCCGGGTCGGCCATGATGAATGGGAGGGCGTATTGCAGCCGCTTCAATTTCAAGGGCGCGGAACAGCAGAAGATGGTAGGTGTGTTGTCCGGAGGCGAGCGCAATCGTTTGCATCTAGCAAAGCTTTTGCGCAGCGGAGGCAATCTGCTGCTGCTGGACGAGCCTTCCAACGATTTGGACGTGGCCACGCTGCGCTCGCTGGAAGAGGGCATATCTGATTTTGGTGGCTGTGTGATGGTGGTCAGCCATGACCGTTGGTTTTTGGATCGTATTGCCACGCACATTTTGGCGTTCGAGGGCGATAGCCGGGTGACGTGGTTTGAGGGCAATTACGCTGACTATCACGAAAACCGGCGAAGGTTGTTGGGCGATGCTGCTGACCGTCCGACGCGGGTACGCTTCAGGCCGTTAAAGCACGGTTGATTGGCAGGTCCTAGCGTGGCGCTATGCTTTTATGCTTATCGCGGTCCCGCAAAGCAACTAACGGACTGCTGGAATAATGCACTTTTAGGCCTCGTAATTTCTTAACAGTAAGCTTTTTCAGAAGGGGCGGGTCGGCTATAATGTGTTTCAACCATGCGGTATGAACAAGAGAGTGTAGAACTGACGCAGGCTGGTTTGCTGGTGCCGCCGGACAAGAACAGGCGTGTGGCGCTGGAGAAGGCCGTGGCTGTCTATGTGCGTCGCGAGCGACTGACACCGCCTTTGACGGCGGAGGAGCTTGCGGAACATGCGCGCTTTGCGGGCGCGGCAGAGAACGCCGCCGCATGCGAGCTGAGTTATGTCGCTGTGTTGCTGCACAATTGTTTGTGGGCGGAAGTGATCGCAGGCATCGCTTATGAAAGGCGTTTGTTGCTTTTGCCGCAATGTCTGGCCAATGCGGAGGTTTGCAAGGCTGAGCGTGACGGCATTGGCCTTTTATGCGCCCAGTGCGGCGGATGCGATATAGGGTTTTTGCAGGCTGAGGCGGAGCGGCTGGGATATGTGACCCTGGTTGCGGAGGGCACGACGGTTGTCAGCAAACTGCTGGCGAGCGGCAAGGTTGATGCGGTGGTGGGTGTCGGCTGCATGGAGGCCTTGCAGCGAATTTTCCCGGTGATGAGCGCGCACGCGATTCCCGGACAGGGCATTCCGCTGCTGACAGCAGGCTGCCGCAACACCCGCGTAGACTTGGAGTGGGCTTTGGGGCTGATCGGCATTGGCAAACCTGGGTTGGCTGCGCGCGTGGCTGAGGTGGAGACGGTTTCCGGCCTGATTAACGGTTGGTTCAGCGCAGAGGCGCTCGGCACGGCTCTGGGCCGGGCTGAGACCGAAACAGAGCGAATCGGTCGAGCGTGGCTGCTGACGGGCGGCAAGCGCTGGCGGCCGCTGCTGACAGCCTCGGTTTTTGAGGTGTACGGTGGCGACATCACGCGGATCCGTGAGGCCGCCGTGGCGGTAGAGTGTTTCCACAAGGCCTCTTTGGTGCATGACGATATCGAGGACAATGATGACGTGCGTTACGGGTTGCCGACAGTTCACAACGAGTACGGAATTCCTGCCGCCATCAACGCGGGTGATTACCTGATCGGCGAGGGGTATCGTCTGCTGGCCGGGTCGGACTTTTCCGCAGGGGTGCGCGCTGAGATGGTGCGCGTGGCGGCGCACGGTCACCGCGAACTTTGTTTGGGTCAGGGCGAAGAGCTGGCCTTCTGCCGCAAGCCAGCGCCTGTATCCGAGGCGGCGGTGCTGCGCATCTATGAACGCAAGACAGCGGCGGCGTTTGAAGTCGCGGTTTTGCTTGGGGCTGTGGCTGCTGAAGTGGACGAGGAAACCCATGCGCAGCTTTCCGCTTTCAGCCGCGCGGCGGGCACGGCTTATCAGATAAGGGATGACATTGAGGATTTCCGTTCGGCGCGCGGGCGCGCGGCTGATATGTTGTCCATGCGCCCCACGGTCTTCTTGGCCGCAGCCTGTTCTAGTGACCACCCGGGGGTTCAGGCGGCATTGGATGCGGTTTGGCGCGGTGTTGATCCGGAAGCCAGGCACAAGCTGATGGAGGCGATCAGCGAGGCCGGCCTGAATCGCCGTGTAGAGCTGCTTTACGCTCACTACCGCAACGAAACGGAGCGGGTGCTGGGTTGTGTGCAGCATACCGGGCTTAAACGTCTTTTGAGGCGCATAATGGGGCGCATTTTTAAGAAGGAAGTATAGGGGGCTGATTTGGCCAACCGGATCAAGCAGAGGGTCGCACAAGCTTTGCCGCTGGCGGCCACAGTTGCAGCGGCTGTGCTGGCTGGCTGCGTTGTTGCGGAGTGGCTGTCGGTGGCTTCGGACGCTTCGGATATACGCGCTGCCGCCGAGACAGGCTCGCTGGCCGAGAGCGCGTCTGCGGCAACGGCAGGCGAAACCGATCTGGTTGGCTGCTTCAGGTCAGATCCGACGGTGCCGCCGGGTGAGACGGCTGGCTTCTGGCCCGGCTTCCGCGGCACAGCGCGAGATAATGTCGCATATGACGGCGGGGTGCCGGATGAGAGCTGGCCTGAAGGAGGGCCAGAGATTTTGTGGTCGATAGCTTTGGGTGACGGCCATGCGATGCCGGCCCTGTTCGGAGGCTGCCTATACCTGCTGGACTATGACGAAGCGCGCGGCGGCGATTGTTTGCGCTGTTTCAATGCCGACACAGGCGCAGAGCGCTGGGAGCACCTTTACGCGGTTAAGACCAAGCGCAATCATGGAATCTCGCGAACCGTTGCGGCCGTCGGCGGCGGCGCGGTCGTTACTCTGGGGCCGCAGTGCCATGTGCTGTGCTTGGACGCCAGCACCGGTGCTTATCGTTGGGGCATTGACCTGGTTAAGCGTTACGGCACAAAGGTGCCGCTGTGGTATGCCGGGCAGTGTCCGCTGGTTGACGGTGATGTGGCGGTGTTGGCACCCGCAGGTAATCAAACGTTTCTGTGCGGGATCGACGTCAAAACCGGCGAAAGCGTTTTTGAGACACCAAATCCTGGCGGACTGTTAATGTCGCACTCGTCAGTGATGGTGCTTAAGGCTGAAGGCCTGCGGCAGTATGTTTATGCGGCTTTGGGCGGCATTGTCGGTGTGGCCGCTGAAGGTCCTGAGCGCGGGCGGATGCTCTGGCGCACAGAAGTCTTCACGCCGAGTGTGGTAGCTCCTTCGCCGGTGCCGCTGGAAGACGGGCTTCTGTTCATGACGGCCGGCTATGGCTCGGGTGGCGTTATGTTGAAGGTTTCGTGCGTTGGCGGTGAATGGCAGGTGGAAAGCCTGTTCACGACAGACCGCAGGTTTTTTGCCAGTGAGCAGCAGACCCCGGTGTTTATGGATGGTCTGCTTTACTCTGTGTTGCCGAGTGACGGTGGCGGTGAACGCCGCCAACTGGTTTGCATGACGCCGGAGGGCGAGCGGCTGTGGGCCAGCGGCAACGACGACACCTTCGGTCTGGGGCCGTACTTGGCCTTGCCCGGCGGGTTGATGTACCTGCTTGACGATGCCGGCACACTCACTATGGCGCGAGTAGGGCGCCAAGGCTTCACGCGTTTGGCACGACACGCTCTGATGGACGGTAGCGGACGCGATGCCTGGGGGCCGATGCTGCTGTCTGATGGGCGTCTATATCTGCGTGACAGCGAGCGCTTGTATTGTCTGAAGATAGGGCAGGCCGCTGCTGCGCCGCGCAAGCGTTAGGTTATAACGCTATCGCTGTCCTCGCGGTGCTTGTTGCGGCATGTCGAGCAGTAGAAGTAGGGCTTGTCCCACGTGGTCTCTTCTTCACGACCGCATGTGTCGCATACACGCACTTGCTTGCGGTGATCGTTACGGCATGTGGCACAGAAAAAGTCCGGTCCGGCCCAAGTCGTGTTTTCCTCAGCCCCGCAGTTCTTGCAGGCGCGCAACTGTTCCTCGCGGACGAGTCGTATGTCCTGCCCGTGTTCGTCGAGAAAGATCGGCGGCAAGTCCTTTATGCCGGGTGTGGTCAGGAGCATGGCGCCGGTCAGGAATTTTCCGTCGAGATTGTTCATGCCTACAATTTGTACGCGCTTACCCATGGAGCGCACACGTTTGAGCAGGGGAATATAGTCAGCGTCACCGCCGATGATGGTGGCAACGTCATAAGCTCCAGGTATGGCTGCATAGTACAACATGGATGCCGCAAGTGCCACGTTGACCCATTTGTCATCGGGACGCGCGTGCGGCTCACGGCGGAAATCGATCTCTAGGATTTCAGTGTCGTAGGCGCATTGCAGAGCCAGAAACTCATAAAACGCCTTCTGTTTGGCGGGGTTGTAGCCCTGCTTGTTGACAGGGATTGTGCCGAAATAATTGGTGCGCACTACATCCACTTCGGCATCGAGCACGTCCGCTATCGAATGTGCAATGATATCCGGTATGCGCTTATAATCAATTTCAAAACCGCTCTCTTCTCCCAACGACTCGAAGAGTGCTTGACGACTGTGGTAAAGCCAGCTCCCGTCAACAAAAATCATTGTTTTAACCGACATAGTTATTTCCTTTCCTCGCTAAGTCTATCTTCAGATTTACCGCGCATTAACACGGGCTCCCCAAGCTCTTGGACAAAAATCAATATCTCAAAATCTAGTGCTTCTGTCTAGTATGAAACCGCGACTTTAAGCACGATTTTTTTGACCGAAGCGCTTTTATCTATGTGCCGGCAAGGCATGTGGGCGTCTTGCGGGAAGAATACTGCGAACATGCCCCGGCGTAGCTTGATCAGGGTATGGGGGCCTTCATAAAAGCCTGCGTCGCTTTTGGGGTCGAACTCTGTGACGGTCTGCAAATCCGCCAGCGGAGCATATCCGATCACCTCTTCGCCGGCTGCGATGAACTGGATGTCGATATAGTTGCGGTGGGCTTCATGGCGGCCATCATGGGCAGGCTTGGTTTCATAAGACTGTGTCAGCGCGAAGAGTTTGTCGCCGGATATGTCCGTGCGGCCATCTTCGGCAGAATGGTTACGGCTGTCCTTGAGAAAAGCGAAAGCTGATTTAAAGAGCGGGTGGATAGACTCGTAAGCCGTACTGTTTTCAATTACATCAACGATCATGGTGTTTCCCCTTTATTTATGCGATCTGCGTCTGTGTTAGCCGTTTAACTGTTGGTGGTTACTTGTCCGGGCCAAAAAGCGCGTGATGCCGGGAATGGCCTTAAGCATGGTATCTCGGCACTGCCGGTAATCTTCCAAAGAGCCGCAATAAGGGTCGGCGACAGAGCTTTGCGGGAGAGCTTCGGAATCGAACGCCAGCATCAGGTGGAGCTTGCCATCTGCCTCCGGAAAGCGATCGAGTATCTGGCGCATATGTGCATCGGTCATGGTGAAGATTACGGCGGATTCTCGCACGAGTTGGGCTGAAAGCGGGCGGCTTTGGTGTGAGCCAAGATCGCAGCCGACCTCGGTTGCGGCTGTGACGGCGTTAGAAGATGCCGGGCAGCCTGCTGCCGCGCACAAACCGGCCGAAGCCGTGCGCCACAGGGAGCCGGAGGGAAGGGCCTTGCGCACCAGAGCTTCCGCCATGGGGCTGCGGCAGACATTGCCGGTGCAAACGAAAAGGGCAAGATTAGTCATGTGTGCCTACTCCGGCATCAACACACGCCATGGAATGGTGCCGGATTTCTTTGTCTTTAGCGGTATGGAGGTGGCGATCATGCCCGGCGGCGCGGCTGGTGGCGTGACATCTTCAGGTAGAACCGGCGGGGCTTTGACGGCCGGCGGGAAGCGCGGGTCGGGCTGCTGTTTTTCGGCGTGCGCGGCGACAGCGGCTGGCGGCGGTTCGGGCGCAGGCGGGGTCGGTGCGCTGGCGGCTTTGGCCGCTGCCGGGATATTTGCAGTAGCCACCGGAGGTGCCGCAACAACTGTCGGCGGCAGTGTGGCAGGCGCTGGAGGGGCGGGCTTGGGCACTGCAACTGGCGGATATTTGGCTACGGCTTCGGTTGTTTTCTTTTGATCCTCCCTGACGGTCACCAGCTCTTTTTGCAGCAAGGCGCTCTGTTCCTGCATCTGTTTGAGCGTGTCGCGCAGTTTTTCCATCTCGCTGTCTTGGGATGCTACGCGGTCATGGACCTTTGCGGCGATTTCGCTGACGCCCTCTAGCTTCTTGTCCAAGTTGTTTTGCAGGTCTGAAGTGGCGCGGGAGAACTGACGCACAGATTCT
>JAQVQN010000375.1 GCA_028701555.1 Kiritimatiellia bacterium
CAGAGGACAAGGAGCGTGTGTGGTTGCGCATCGACTTCGCGAACGCGCAGCGCATCACCCACTATAACTGGGCGACCGGAAACGACGATCCGGACCGCGATCCGGCGGACTGGCGGCTGCAGGGCAGCCACGACGGCTTGACGTGGGTTGATCTTGACGTTAAGACCGGTTACTCTGCCACGGCTACTCGCAACGCGTGGGTCACCACGGAAGGTTTCCCGATTTCGTCTGTGAATACAGCGGACGTGGTGAACGATAACGCGCTAGTGAGCGTGGCGCAAGGCGCGGCACTGGTGCTGGACAATGTATCCGAGACGATTGCGGGGTTGTCAGGGGTGGGAACTGTTGAAGTGAACAATGCGGATCTTAGTGTGAACACGCCTGCGGGCCTTGTTTGCAATTATTTCGGAAGTATTGTGGGCAGTGGCGGCCTAGTCAAGATAGGTAACGGCGAGTGGGGCTTGGGTGGATCAAATAGCTTCAGCGGCACGCTTTCTGTGCAACAGGGCACACTGGCGCTACTCGGGGGTAGTGCTGACCGCTGGTTCCGCTACACTATCCGCGAGAACAAAGGGGCCGTTAATGTTACGCAGGTTGCCGAACTCGCGCTTTATAGCGGCGACGGAGTGAGGCGTAACCTCGGACTGGTGCATGTGTCGGACGTGTCCACGCTGCAGCCGGGGCAGTGCGCGACTCCAGAGGTTTACGCGATGGGAAACCCGGCGGCCGAGACGCCGGACAAACTATTTGACAACAATACAGGGACGAAATGGTGCTTGACGCTGAACACGCCGACGCTAAGCTCGCCCGCGACGTATCGTGTGGTGGTGATGCGGCTGGCAGATGGCTCTCCTGAGATCGCAAGCTATAACCTCTGTACGGCGAACGACTATGCGGAGCGTGATCCGGTGAACTGGACATTGGAGAGCAGTCCTGATGGCGTCACCTGGCGAACGGTAGACACACGTACGGCGGTGGCTGCGCCGGAGGCGCGTTACACATGGTACAACGGCGGAACTGCTTTCGCGCTGGCTGAGCGCGCGATGACTGCTGGTGCGGCTAACGTGCTGGCTCCCGGGGTGGCGTTAGAGGTGCTGTCAGGAGCAACTTTCGACTGTCGCGACGGTGCGGATGCGATCAGTGCTCTGCATGTGGATATGCTGGATGCTGGCGCAATGACGGTGTTCAAGGTTGCACCGGGCGGCACGATCACGATCAGCAATGCCAGCGAAGCCCCAGCCGGACTAGTACTGCCGCTGGCTATCGGCACGATTGAGGATCGAGGTAATCTCGGCACATGGACTGTTTATGTGAATGGTGTGCGTTGTGAAGGCGTCAGGCTTTCGGTTACGTCCGACGGTTATCTGCGCCTTTCGCCAAAGGGGATACTGATCCGCATCAAGTGAGCGTGATGCCCGGGGTATTTACCGGGGCAGCTCAAAATAAGTGACGGACATCGGCCTTAAGCCGATGTCCGTCACTTATTTCATCAACTAAACACGCGGTCCCAGAGGGAGTTGAGTCGCTTGGCGGAGACGGGGACGGGGGTGCGCAGCTCTTGCGCGAAGAGGGAGACGCGGAACTCTTCGATCAGCCAGCGGTATTCGGCGAGCAGGGTGCAGTCGTGCGGTGGTGGCGCGTCAAGTGCGACATGGTCCAGATAGCGCTGCCACAGGGGGCGCAGCTCTTCTAGCTTACGCAGGTCGCCGGTGGGATTGCTCTGGGCACGCTGCACGCGCACTCTGCAGGCTTCGAGATAGCGTGGCATGGTGCGGAGCGTGGCGCTTGTGGCGGCTTCGACAAACCCCGGGAAGATCAGCCAGGCGAGCTGCTCGGCTATGTTGTCCAGCGTGGGCTGCGGCAGGTGGGTGTTGAGCAGAAGACTCTCGATCTCACTGGCCGCGCACAGGATGGCGGCGGTCAGGCGGGTGCGCTCCAGATGGGTCTCGGCCAGCCGTGTGCGTCCTTGCTCCAGCCGTGCCTGAAAAGTCTGCGCGTCGCGTATGGGCGGCTGGCCGAGCGTTAAAACCTCGCGCAGGGAGGAGAGGCCCAGCTCTTCACCGAGCGTTTGCGCATTGGCCTCGATCTGCTTGAGGTAGAGCATCGCCGCGCGCGGCAGGGAAGGGATTTGCGAAAGCCTGCGCCACTCTTTGCCCAGTGTCAGTGCGAAGAGCCGCAGCACGCCTTTTTCGTGGGCGGCTGCGGCTGCGGCTGGATCGTTGAAAAGGCGCAAGGAGGTTGTGTCAAGCTGGTCGGTAAGGGCGGGATAATGGATGATGGGCCAGCCGGCCCGGCCCACATCCACTTGCGCGGGCAGGGGGCCGAAGTCCCATTGCGCGATATTGTCGCGGTGCCACGGTCGGGCGGCCTCGGGTGCAGGGGCTGAAGCCTGCTCGCCGAAACGTGCGGTGAGTTCTGCAAGATCGCGGCTGGCGGCGAGTACACGGCCTTGAGCGTCGGTGATGCAAAAGCGCACTCGCAGATGCTCAGGGGCGGATGTCTCCGCCCAAGTGTCGTGCGGTACGCGCGTGCCGCGCGCGCTGTAGAGTGCTTCTGCAAAGGCTGTGCACAAAGCTCCGTGTCCGGGCTGCAGGCGCGAACGACACATAGCGATGGTGTCGTTGAAAGGCTGCAGCAGACGGCGCAGCCGACTCGGCAGCATGTTGAGCATCCAGAGCAGTTTCTCGTCGAGCATGCCCGGCACCAGCCACTCACTGCGCCAGGTGGCGGCCAGAGGCAGCAATGATACCGGCACCGTGCAGGTTATGCCGTCGTCAGGCTCGCCGGGAGCATGACGGTAGCAGAGAGGCAATGAGACATCGTTAAGGGTGACGCAGTCGGGGAAGTCGCGTTTGAGGTCATGCGCTTGCGGCAGATCCGTGTCGCGCATTGCAAGTTGCGCGGCGGTTTCCTGAGGCTGTGTTTTAAGCCACTGGCGCAAGCCGGACGCGCTGCAGACATCGGCGGGAAGACGAGCCTCGTAAAACGCAAGAGCGTCGTCAGAATTGAAGAGTGAATTGTGCTGCCGGGTCTTGGCTTCGGCATCCAGCAGTGCGCGGATGCGCGCGAGGTTGGCGACGAGGAAGGTAGGCAG
>JAQVQN010000376.1 GCA_028701555.1 Kiritimatiellia bacterium
CCACGCCCCCAGCGGTCTAAGTGTCAAATGCGGGCTGAACCGTTCGCGCGAGATGAACCGCTGGCTGGCGCGCCGCGAGCTGGCCGAGAGGATTCTGGAACGCGAAAACACCGCGCTCTCCGCGCGCCAGCAGGCCGCAGAAAAGGTACGGCGCCAGAAACGCCGACGCTCGCGCAGACAAAAAGCCAAAATGCTCGACGATAAACGCCGCCACAGTGAAAAAAAAGCCGTACGCGGACAGGTGGCGCTGGAAGGGTAACAGCCGCATTCGCGATTACTCGGCCATCTTGCAGAGGGCGCAGTGGCGGCAGTCGAGTTCCAGCGGCTGCGGTGCGGTCGCGCCGCGGGCTGTTGCGGCACGGTTCTGCAGGTGGTTGATGAAGGCCAGAATCAGACCGAGCGTTACAAAGCCGCCGGCCGGCAGGATGGCCAGCACCATGGTACGGTTGTGGATGTTGGCCAGGGCCAGATCGCCCCAGACCGTGATCGACCCGTTGCCCACAAACTCACGGATAGAGGCTATGACCGCGAGCGCCAGCGTGAACCCGATGCCCATGCCGATGCCATCCGCGATGCTGCGGATGACGCTGTTTTTGGAAGCGAAGGCCTCGGCGCGGCCGAGGATGATGCAATTGACCACGATCAGCGGTATGAAGATGCCCAGGCTGTCTGCCAGAGCGGGGGTGTAGGCCTGCATCAGCAGATCCACCATCGTGACGAACGCGGCGATAACCACGATATAGCAGGGTATGCGCACTGCGGCGGGGATGATTTTCCGCAGCAGCGAAATCACTATATTCGAGCACACCAGCACGAACGTGGCGGCGATGCCCATGCCGAGCGCATTCTCCAGCGAGGTGGTCACGGCCAGCGTCGGGCACATGCCCAGCACCAGCCGGAAGGTCGGGTTCTCTTTAATGATGCCGCGGGTCAAGTCAGCGCGTAAACTCATCGCATAATTCTCGCATGCCGTTTCAGAAAGCCGGTATTATGTCCGGTCTGATCGTAAAAGGCAATTCCAGATTGACGCGGGCGGTGCGAAACTGTAATGTTTTGGGCTTACCACAGCAAGCATAGGCCTCTGGTTAAAGCAGTTCTAAACAAGCTAAGGAGATAAAAAATGGCGATTAAAGTTGGAATCAACGGGTTCGGCCGCATCGGTCGAATGGTTTTTCGCGCGGCGGTCAAGAATTTCTCGAACGAGATCGAGATTGTCGGCATCAACGATCTATTGGATCCTGATTACCTAGCCTACATGCTCATGTACGATTCAGTGCACGGACGCTTTCAGGGCGAGGTCGCGGTTGAGGGTACCAACCTGATCGTCAACGGCAAGAAGATCCGCCTGACGGCTGAGAAGGATCCTGCAAACCTGAAGTGGAACGAAGTCGGTGCCGATGTCGTGGTCGAGTCCACCGGACTTTTCCTGACCAAGGAGAGCGCCGAGGCCCACCTCAAGGCTGGCGCAAAGAAGGTTATCCTTTCGGCTCCTTCAAAGGACGACACCCCGATGTTCGTGTATGGCGTCAACCACAAGAGCTACGCGGGTCAGGCGATCATCTCGAACGCCTCCTGCACCACGAACTGTCTGGCGCCGGTCGCGAAGGTGCTGAACGACAAGTTCGGCATTGTCAAAGGCTTGATGACCACTGTGCACGCAGCCACTGCGACGCAGAAGACGGTTGACGGCCCCTCCAAGAAGGATTGGCGCGGCGGCCGCGGCATTCTCGAGAACATCATACCGTCGAGCACCGGCGCGGCCAAGGCCGTCGGCAAAGTGATCCCCGAGCTGAACAAGAAGCTCACGGGCATGGCTTTCCGCGTGCCGACATCCGATGTCTCGGTTGTCGACCTGACTGCGGTTCTGGCCAAGGAGACCACCTACGACGAGGTCAAGGCGGCGATGAAGGCTGCTTCCGAAGGCGAGCTGAAGGGCATCCTGGGCTATACCGAGGACAAGGTCGTATCGACCGATTTCCGCGGCGAAACCAAGACTTCGGTTTTCGATGCCGAGGCTGGCATCATGCTGGATTCGACCTTTGTCAAGATCGTGAGCTGGTATGACAACGAGTGGGGCTATTCAAATAAAGTGCTGGACATGGTCAAGGTGATCGCGAAGTAAGCGGCGCACCTTTTTCCGTTCAATGCAACGCCGTCTCCGCAGCCGCGGTGGCGGCGTTTTTTTCAGAAATCTGTGTTCATCTGCGTTCAACCGTGGTTCAATATGACGAAAACGTTTTTTTATGCCGCAGAAGGCCTTGCGGGGATCTGAAAGCCATGCAACCTAAAAAGAACTCTTACACCTTCGTGCTCGACAAGGAGCAGCAGGAGGCGCTCAAGCTGATGCTAAAGATGGGAAACTACCGTACCAAGCAGGTGCCGCACACGCAGATCGCGGTCGAAGCGCAGGACTGTGTGGTGAACCTGTACAATAGCGGCAAGTGCCTGGTGCAGGGCAAGGGCGCCGAGGACTTTGTGCTGTTTTTCCTGGAGCCGAATGTGCTGCAGGCTGCCACGGTCGGCTATGAAGAGCTTTTAAACCCAGAGCTGGTATCGCCGCACATGGGCATAGACGAAAGCGGCAAGGGCGACTTTTTCGGCCCGCTGGTGGCCAGCGCGGTTTATGTCGATCCCGACCTAGCGCACGCCATGCAGGAGATTGGTGTCAAAGACTGCAAGACGCTGACCGACAAAGCGGTTTTTTTTATAGGCAACAAGACGCGCCAGTTGCTGGGTCCCAAGCGTTTCTCGCTGGTGTCGATCGGCCCAGAGGCCTACAACCGTCTGTATGCCAAGATGCGTAATGTCAACACACTGCTGGCGTGGGCGCACGCGCGATGTATCGAGAATCTGCTGGAAACCGTGCCGGAGTGCCCGCGCGCTGTGGCCGATCAGTTCGGTGCCAAGCAGGTGATCGAACGCGCCCTGATGAAGAAGGGGCGTTCCATCAAGCTCGAGCAGCGTCACAAGGCCGAGTCTGACATCGCGGTGGCGGCGGCTTCAGTGCTGGCGCGCGAGGCGTTTTTGCGCGGTCTCGGGCGACTGGGCGAGACCCACGGCATACAGGCCCACAAAGGCGCATCCGAGCAG
>JAQVQN010000377.1 GCA_028701555.1 Kiritimatiellia bacterium
ATATGACGAAGCTGTGGAAATCTGGCGGCATGTAAATGTTGAGCTGCCCGGCAACACGGGGTTTCTGATGGACCAGGCGGTTCTGGAGATGCGTGTGGGCGAGATGCGCACCGCCGACCAACTTTGCGCCGATGTGTTGGAGATCGATCCCAAGAACACGCGGGCGATGATGCTGCGCGCGGATCTGGCCGAGATGTCCGACATGTCTGACATCAGCGTCGAGCGCCTGCAGGAGGTAATCAACCAGACGCAGGACACGCTTTTACGCAGCAGGTTGCGTGTGCGTATGGCTAACCGTTGTTCGGTTATTGCTAAACGCAAGCCAGGCTTGTACACCGATGACTTTATTCTGGATCAGATCCGGCTGGCTATCGAGGAGAACCCGGCGGAAGTTGGAACAATCTCGCTTTATGCTGAAAAGTGCCTTCAGGCCAAACGCTACGCGGAGAGCAAAAAATGGGCGGTGCATGTGCTGGAGAAACACAACCGGCATAACATTCGCGCCAAGATCGCGCTGTTCGAGCTAGCACTTGTAGAGCAGCGTTATGACGATGCCGAACAGATCCTGCACGACCGTTACATAAATTACGATCCGACTGATCCGTTGCGGTACTATTTTCTTGCGAGACTGTACACCGCCAGCGGTGATTATCAGGAGGCCTTGCGCTGCGTTGACAAACTGGAGGCCGCCGGCGAGCAGGGGTGTGTGCTGACCTTGCTATACCACGATCTGACTGAAAGCGACTGGGTGCCAGTCACCTCCGTGCGCCGCCTTTACGAGCATTTGAACGCTTTGCGTCACGAGGGCTTTACCTTCATCTCGCCTACCGATATACCGGAGGTGATCGGTCTGCCGCCCGGCGTGAACCGTATGGACCCGGAGTTCGAAGAAGATGATGAAGCAGACGATGCGCCGCCATGGACGGCTATCATGATTGACCACGTGCGCTATGGCATAACTGGCGAGCGTAAGTTCAAGTCCGCGAGAAAACGCGCCAAAAAATCCAAAAAGCCGATGAAGGTTGTGGCCGTGACTTTTGACGATGCCTTGCGCGCGGCGTTCACCTTGGGGTCGCAGGTGGCGGAGGAGGTCGGAGTGCCTTTCGGCATGTTTGCCATCACCAAGCCGCAAGAAGAGTATACGCCTTCGGTCGCTGGCTGGGCTGAAATGAGAGAGTACGTGGCGCAGGGGACTTGGGTGATCGGCAGCCACCTGTATGGGGCGCATTATGATCAAGCTGCGGATGCTGAAGGTTGGGTCATGCGAATGTCGCTGCCGAACCGGTTATGGCTCAAGGAAAAGAACCGCCTGGAGTCGATGAACGAGTGGGACCGCCGCATGCGCGGCGAGTTCCGCAAGAGCCGTAAAATAATGAAAGAGCAGTTAGGAGAGTATGACAGCGAAGTGCCGATGGTGGCCTATCCCTACGGCGATGTCGGGCAGGAGAGTGCATGCAACCTTTCGCTGATGCGGAACCCTTCGCAAAGCATAGTGGCCGAGGCTGCCCGCAATTACAAGGTCGGTTTTGTGCAGGGCATGAGCGGCTATACTACGGCAGGTGACAATCCGATGTTGAGCAGGCGGCATGAACCAAACTGGTATGATGAAGGGGCGGACGTGGTACTCTACGCTTACGAACATCATCCGATTTTCATGGCGCGCAAGATGCGGGTCGAGATCGCCTTCCTGATGAACAAGCCGCATCTGGCTGAAGACATGCTGAAACTGCTGAGGCGCGACGGTTACCCCGAAGAGCTTTGCCGCAAGATCAGCATTGATGTGCGCACACATTTCCGCAACCTGCCTAGTCGGGAAATCATGCCCTTGGTGGCTTCAACCACGATTGCGGCCGGGGCTGCGGCCGGCGGCGGAAACACCGTGCCCGCCTATTACGGCGCGCGCCCGGACATGGCTTTGGCGGACGCTTCCGGCGGGTTTGATCCATTCGCTGAAGACAGCGCTGCGGGGGCGAAATCAAGTTTGGGCGACATGGAGCTGATAGCGAAATATCAGGAGGGCGAGGCAGCGCCATGGATGTACCTTTCCAACCCCCAGGTAGGCGGCGAGATCTCGCACAGCAAGGCCAACGACCAGTTCGAGATATGGCGCTATGGTCTGCATGGCGGGCTTAACTTGAACCGGAACCTGATCCTGTCTGGCGAATATTATGGCAGCCGCATCGAGCAGCGCATTCGTCCGCGCTGGAGCGCGGTTATGTATGACCGCTTTGATCTCAAGGCCTACACTTTCGAAGCTCTGAAGCGCGAAGCGCGCGGACGGTTGACATATCGTACACCCGGCGGAGTTACCATCTCCGCTTCGTTGGGTATGGCAAAAATGCGGTTTGATTACGACGACGATATCGATTACATAGATGACCTTTTTGAAGATGAGGTCGGGCAGGAGACCTTCCGTGAAGGGGATGAAAGCTCAGAGTTAATCGGAGACGTCGCCGCGAGCTGGTCGCCGCGTGACAATCTTAGTGTCTATGTCTATTACGCGCGCGATCTGGTGATGTCCTCGGTGAAAAGCTATTCTTCGGACTCGGTCGGTGCGATTGCCCGCTGGAAACCTTCGGACAGGTGGCATGTCTCAATGCGCGGCCAATATTGGAGTTATGAGGATGACAACGCCATGTTTCTAATGCAGGGCGATTCGTTCTGGGAGATGATGCCGGACGAAGGGTTCTGGTTCGGCTTGGATGCGTCAACGGTTTCTTCCAGCGAAGCCAGCGATTTCTACTGGACGCCTTACTGGGACCAGCGTGTGATGGCTATTCTGCGTTATCTGCAAGTACGGCAGGGGTATTCTTTCCGTCTGGACATGCTGATCGGTCTGCAGCGGGAACAAGGACGTATGCCGCGCCGCGAGGAGGAGGTCGATCTTAGCACGGCTGCTGATTGGGAATATGCTTGGGGATTCTCTTCGGCATACAACAAAAGGCTCTACAAGCATCTCGATTTGTTCGTGGACGCCAACGTTATGGCCTTACGCGAGTATATCGATCACCGTTTCCTGCTCGGCTTCAATCTAGGCTTTTGATGCGGGCATGGCCCGCATCCCAATTTCAGAACCACGGATGAACAC
>JAQVQN010000378.1 GCA_028701555.1 Kiritimatiellia bacterium
GGGTTGTCGCGACGAACCGCCGATATAAGATGACCGTATCGCTGGGGACGAGGAGCGGCAGCACGAGCGGCTATACCGAGCTTGGCTTTGGCGCGGGGCTTTGGTACGACACCAGTCTGTCACTGATTGCTGGCACGTCGAATATGGTGGCCGGGACTTTCGGGGAGATATCCTTCGGTTTCGACACCTTCGGGGCCTTGGGAGCTTATGCGGGTCAGGCGTTGTACGCCCGCGTAAAGCACTTCACAGACAATCAAGGGGCCTACGACGCTGTCAGGGTGACGGAGTCGGGAGATCCGGCCTTCGTATCCAACAGCGGGTTCGAGTTCCCCATGATTGCGGCGGGCGGATATGCGTTCGTTCCTGCCTGTTGGACGGTGTATCCCTCTGACAGTCGCGGCGGCGTGATCGCGATGGCGGACAAGTTCGGCGGTGTCGCAGGCGGCGCGCTGCCCGCGCCTGCGGAAGGGCGACAGGCCGCGTTCGTTTTAAGCGATGGATTTCTGGTTCAGGATATCGGAGCGGTTCTGAGCAACAAGCAGTACACGCTGACCATTGCCGTAGGCACGCGATCCGACTATTCCGCGCCTGGGACAAACACGTACTGGTTGCGCTCGGGCACTTGGGATGCTGGTACAACCTTGGCATGCAGGACGGCTGTGATGCCGGCGCTCGGGACCTTTGCGGATTCCGTGATTCGCTTCGAGACTTGCAAGGGAATCAATGCCGACAAGGTCGGAAGCCGCCTGTTTCTGGTCATGGGCGGTTCATCAGTCGCGGCCGCTCCACAGTGTATTTACGATAACCCTCGCGTTGTCGTCAGCGACCTGCCTGCCGCATATCTGGCAAACGGTAGTTTCGAAGCGCCGATAGTTGACGCAGGGGGCTGGTCAGGCACCATTGCGGCGTGGGAAGGAGTGGGGACGGCAGGCTCTTTTGGCGTCATCGCCTATGCTCACCGCTTCGGCGGGTTCGCGGGCGGGCCGATGCCGGAACCGGGCGAGGGGCGTCAGGCGGCATTTGTCGCGGGAGGGTCCAGCCTCTATCAGGATTTCGGGTTTATCGAAAATGACAAAATCTATCGGCTGACAGTCGCCCAAGGCCGGCGTTCGGACCAACAGGAGGGAACCTGCCAGATCAGTCTTCGGCAAGGCGCTTGGAACGGGGCTGTTTTGTCGGCAACGGATGAGGGCGCGGCACCGGCGGGAACTTTTGTGAACCGGACCATAGGGTTTGAGACGACATTCGGGGCTAATTCCGCCGCAGTAGGAGAGCGTCTCTTTGTCGTATTGAGCGCACCGGGAAACCAGGTTGCGTTCGATAACGTAATGCTAACCGCGCGATCTCTGGCCAGGGTCAGCGTCAGCGGAGTGGCGGAGCATGAGAATCTGGCTACGGACGAGTTGCTCGGCGTGACTGGGCCGTTCGACAGCGAGGTTGACGAGCTGGCCGTAAATGCGTCGGCGGGCAGTGTGTTGCTGTCGATGGAGTCGACTGCGCCGACATATGTCCTGCTATGGTTGACTGGCGGCGATACTAGCAAATACAGTGCGCTTGCCTCCGAGCTCAGCACGGGCGGCGCTCAGGTTTTGACGGTGCCGGATAAAGAATGGCTGGAACTCAACAAACGTTATGATAATTTCAACATGCTGGTTAAGCTGCCTGATGCCGGTATGGCCGTCAACTGGGACTTCAGCAGCGGGTGCGAATGGGACGGGGTTGTGGTCGATAAGATCGCGGTCGCCACCAGACCCCGGCTCGGAACGGTTATCAGCCTTCATTAGCAGATGCGGACGGAGATATCAAAGATGAACAGTGTGAGGCCTCTTTTATTGGCATTGCTCAGCGTTTGCGGGTTGTGCTGTTGCGCAAATGCTTTCACGAGGGTCGCTTATGACGATGCTGGCGCGGATGACTCGCTTCAGCCGCATTTGACGGTGGCTGAAGGGCCGTGGCGGTTCAATGATCCGGGAACTTCCGACGAAAAATTGTGCACGGCGGTTTTTGGCCGCAGGATTGAGTTTGTTTATCATGAGCTGAATCCGCAGGCGGCGTATAAAGCCCGGCTGCGGTTTTTTTCTGACAACAAACGCAAGCTGCTCGTGAAAACAGGGAGAGGCGACCTTTTGGCATCAATAGAGTTGTCCAAAGAGCAAGCGTCAGAACATGTAGTGCTGATCCCCAAAGCAGCGTATGCGAAAGGCAGACTGGCGCTGGTTTTCGAGCGGGTCAGCGGATCAAATGCCGTCATATCTGACATCGAGATACTCTCGGATGATCCAAAGCCTTTGGCAGCCGCGCATTGTCAGGAAAGCCCAGTAGCGTCCATCGTGCCGCGGTTGAGCCCGCGGCCTTCGACTGTCGCGGGCACTCAAACACTGGATGTTGATTTGGAGGGCACTTGGCAGTTTAACCCGCAACCGGCGACAAATTTCTGGATGGATGGTAATCTCGATAGTGTGGAAAGCCGTGGATGGGTGCCGATACAAGTCCCGGGACAATGGGTGATGCAGGGACTGCGCGTTGAGGCGAACGCGGCTGCGGGTTATCGTCGCACGTTTGTTGTTCCGGGAGACTGGGCAGGAAAACGTGTGAAATTGCGGTGCGACGGAGTTTACAGCGATGCCTCTGTCTGGATAAACGGCAAAATGGCCGGGCATCATGAAGGCGGGTTCACCCCATTTGAAATAGATGTCACGGAATTGATTGTAATCGATGGCGAAAACCGGATCGACCTGGCTGTTGCCAACGAGTCGCTCGCGGACACTTTGGCCAGCGGGACGCAGTACGCTTGTCACTCTTTAGGCGGCATCTCGCGTAAAATCCGGCTTTTCGCGCTTCCGGCGGTCAATGTGGCGGCGTTATATGTGACGACCGCATTTGACGGCGGTTTCCGTGATGCCACGCTTGGAGTCACACTGTGTTCGGTCAATGAAGGCCAGACCACCCGGGAGCAGGTGCGTGCCGTGATACATCTGGTTGATCCTGAAGGCAGGGTGGTGCCGCTGGCGGATAATCAGATCAAAATAGGAAGTCTGGGCGCAGGCCAGACAATGACCAACCACGCCGCCTTTGCAGTACAGAGCC
>JAQVQN010000379.1 GCA_028701555.1 Kiritimatiellia bacterium
GTGAACCCCGCGAAAAACCCCCGCCTTTGCAGGCCTTTTTCGATTTCTGGCGGATTGACTATGGGACAGCAGGGCCGTAAAACCCAACAAAAACGCGAAACGGCCGGCCCCGCCGGGAAAACCTCCACCCCGAAACCTCAAAACAGACACCGAAAAACCAAGCAAATCCGCATGGGTAAGGGCGAACTGCACCCCCTATGGGATGCTAGTGATTATAATTCTAAATTATTGCTCTCTCTATGGGGTCTTACCCTAATAAAGAAACAGTTCGCATCCTGATTTTGAGCCCCCGTATAGTTGTAAGTAGTACGCGGTCAATTGTGGATTTGCAGCAGATCACCGGAGTCCGCACATATGCATTGATTACCATAGGACTAAGCAGTAAATTCTAAGCATGTCTTGGTTAGATAGCCTAGCCCTGCTGATCGCCACCGCCGCCGCGGGCATGATCGCGGGATCGTCGTTCGGCGCTTTCCTGTCCGCCGCGCTCGCTGCGGCGGCAGCATCTTGGCGGGCCTTACCTGCGCTTTCGCGTTGCCGCCACGTTTTCGTTAACCTTGATCCACATCGCCTCGACCCAGATACCTTGCCGCAGGCACTGCGCTATGCGCTGGATGAGGTCACGCGTACTCAAAAGCCTATGCTGATGCGCATATCGCCGCCCTACGGTGCCGAGCGTCACGACTGCCGTCTCGACATCAACCGTGAATATGACATGGAAATCCGGCGCACCGGTCTGCGCACAGCTAAACTCGGACGCAAAAACGTCTGGATCGCGGAACACCCGCTGCCGCTGATACTTCCGGATGCGCGGGCTGTGACCCTGCGCCTCTCGCCCGCAGGTCAAGCGCGCGTGCGCGTCGCGCCCGCCGCCGCGCATCCGCCTCCATGCCCCATCTCACTGTGGCTGGCTCTAACTGCCGCCGCAGCAGCAGCCTGCCTGCTAAACTGCGCCTGGCTGCTCGCGGCTGCGCTTGGTTTTGCGTTTCAGACCGGACTCCTCGTACACTTCCAGAACCGTTTGCCAGCAGATTCTCAAATCTAGCCGCAGCGTCCGGTTGCATAGGTAGTAGTAGTCCAGCAGGCACATCTCATCGAAGGTCAGCGCGTTACGTCCCGATATCTGCCACAGTCCAGTGATGCCCGGCGCGCCCTTCAGCCGCAACGCATGGCAGGGCTTAGTGTAATGCCCCTGGTCGCTGGCGGGCAACGGCCGCGGACCCACAAACCGCATTTCGCCGCGAACCACGTTCCAAAGTTGCGGCAGCTCGTCCAGAAACACACGCCGCAGATAACGCCCGGTTCTGGTCACGCGCGGGTCACTTTGCAACTTGAAGAGCCGCCCGTTGCTTTCAGAGCCATTCTGCAATTCCGGGTGTAATTTTTCAGACGCGCGGATCATGGTGCGGAACTTCACCAGGGTAAAAGGACGCCCGCCGCAACCGTAACGCTCCTGACGGAAAAAGACCGGCAGCCCGTCGGCCAGCAACACCAGCAAGGCCAACAACAGCAACAGCGGCGCGGCTATGAGCAGCACACACAGCGCGCAGAGCCTTTCGGACCAACCGCAACGGCAAACATCCGCAGACGGACTACGAAAGACATAAAATCCGTCATCCGAAACACATACCGGACAGCGTGAGAACAAATGCACAGCGGTGGCCGGCACAACTGCACCGTCCCCCTTATCGGCGGCATCCCCTAAAAACTCTAAGATCTCCCCCGGCGTCACGCCGCCAGAATCTTTAAATTTTTTAATCATCCCCTTGTTCAATAAGTATCTGCTTCCCCCCGCAGCATATCAAGCGTATATTAAAGAAACGCTTGTCTAGAACTTCAAGTTTTCTCACCGAATTAAACTAATTAAGCTAATTACAATTCGTCTCATTCGTATAATTCGTTGATAACAGTTACCACCATCGTTTTTGACCGGAACCCCGGGTGCAAGGCTTGTCAATCGGAGGCTAAGAAAATGTCTGATTTAAAAGCATCAATATCCGTCCGTCTCGCTGCCGCTTTCACACTGGTTTGCGCTTTGTCCGGCTGCCGTACAACTTACACCACCATTGTGCAAGACCGCGAAACGGTGACGCAACTCGCTCCCTTCATCTATATCCTAAGCGGCAACTACGACGGCTCGGCGACCGTGTCCGATTTCAAAGCCGCTGGGGACCTGGGCATCGGCACCTTCGCGGGGTTGGACGGCGAGGCCGTGATGTTAGACGGCATTGTCTACCAAGTCAAAGGCGATGGCTCGGTCACTATTCCGGACGACCGCGCGCTTATGCCCTTCGGCGCCTGCACACTGTTCGACTGCGACAGGCGACACAAAATCAAGAACATCAAGTCTTACGAAAGCTTCGGTCTGGCGCTGGAGGACGCGTTTGATAATCCGCATATTTTCTATGCGGTCAAAGCCGAGGGAGTCTTCAGCCGAATCACCGTGCGCAGTTGTGACCGTCAGACCAAGCCGTACGTGCCGCTGTCCGAAGCCACGAAGCTTCAACACGAGTACACCTACAGCGACATCAAAGGCACCCTGGTCGGTTTCTGGACGCCGCACTTCATGCCGGGAGCGGTCGGCGTGCCGGGTTTTCACTTGCACTTCATATCAAACACCCGTACGCAAGGCGGACACGTGCTGGATTTCGCCGCTGACTATCTCGACACCGCCATCGATCCTACACCACGTGTCACGATCGATTTCTCGGCACCTGCCGATGTCCCGCTGATGCGCGATGAAATCGACCGCCACGTGCATGATTCCGAAAAAAAGCGCAAGTGACCGGTCAGTTCAGGTTTATCTGGCCACACACGTCTTTCCAGAAACGATCTGATCACTGTTATTGTACATTAGTGATTTTATCCTCGCGAAAAACATTCATTGCACCGCGATAAAGGTTCCGTCAGGGTACTCACGCGTCAGCAGCAGATCGTCAAACTTGGCCGCACCGTTGCCACCGGACAACGATTCGGCGTCGAACTGCACGCGCACCACAGCCGTGCCGGACGGCGCCGTACCTATGATAATATGGTTGACCCAACCCGCAGCAGGATAGGCCCAGTTGTCCAGATTTTTGGTGA
>JAQVQN010000028.1 GCA_028701555.1 Kiritimatiellia bacterium
AGCCTTTGGTTTCTGCGCGTTAAATGCGGCTTTTCTTCCGCTGCCTTGCCAGATGCCGCATTTTTTATAACCTCAGGTTTATGCCGCGGCGGACTCGACAGATTAAACAAATCCGGTTCATTCACCGCATCCGCATCCTCTTCCTCCGGACTCACCACCAAAGCCATATCCTCTTCCTGCTGCGCCATGCGGACGACGCCGTCATCGACTGCCATAGCCACATCGCGGATTTTGGGTTTTTCCACCCCATCATCCGCTCCGTCTGTAACCTCGAGCGCGGAATCCGTCTCAACCGCTTTAATTGCAGCTTGAGGCTTAATCGCATGCCTATCCGGCAGCGCAGACTCTGAAACCGTCCGCGTCACGGGCACCGGCGCGGGATCGACACGCACCTCCGGAGTCTTGAGCCGGATGGAAGGCGCGCGGCCGCCTTCATACAGTTCCATGAAGTCCCTAACCAAAGGCTCGTGGTCCAACTCTAAAAATTCAGCGTAAAGCTTAACAAATCCGCGCCCGTATATCGGAGCTGCGATGCGCTTTAAATCCTCGCGCTCCAAAGCGTCAACTATCTGCACCAGCATGCGCGTTCCTTCCGCCACATCAGAAGGCGCAAAACCTTTCTGAATCCTCGCGTTGCGCAGTATCTCGCCAAATGCCATGCCTACCTCAACCTTCTTCTGGACAACCCAGATTACGGTTCATTATCTCTAACTCCGTCAGGCTCTTCCTGCTCTGCCCCGCCATCGTCATCAATCCCGGTGTTGGAGGGCACCTCATTATCCAAATCCACAAGTATCTCGCGTGTACCGGCGCCGACCGGAGCCCCCACAATCCCCTTTGCCTCCAAAGTGTCCATCAAACGTGCGGCACGAGTGTAGCCGATCCTCAGCCGCCGCTGCAACATCGTGGTTGATGCACGACGCGTCATTCTGATGACCTCCAGTGCATTTGTCAGCAGCTCGTCATCGGGATCAGCGCTGTCAGTGCCTGCGTCCCGACCATCGGCATCGTCTTCCACGCCATCTTCCAGCGCGCTTTCCGGGTCGCTTTCTTTGATCCTGTCAAGGCGCATGGACAGTGCCTGGTCATAACAGGGCTGGCAGTGCTCTTTCACAAACATGACCACACGCGCTATCTCTTCATCTGTGACCCAAGCGCCCTGTGCGCGGATAAGTTGCGAGCCTTCTTTAAGAAACAGGAAATCACCCTTGCCGATCAGCTCTTCTGCACCGGGGCTGTCTAAAATAGTGCGGCTATCATTCGACTGCGAGACTTTAAAGGCCAGCCGTCCTGGAATGTTGGACTTGATAGTTCCGGTTATCACATCAACCGAAGGCCGCTGCGTAGCCAGGATCAAGTGTATGCCTACCGCCCGGGACAACGAGGTCAAACGCGCAATCGCTGGCTCGACCTCTTTGCCGACTGCCGAGATGATATCGGCCACCTCATCCACCACGATCACGATATATGGCAGTTTAGCCGGAATGTCGTCCCGCGCTTTCTGTGCGAAAGGCACGCCGTTCTCATCAAACAACTCCTCTTGCGTGGCCACCTGGCGGCTGTTGAAAGCCACTATATTGCGGCACCCGGTTTTCTGCAGCATGCGGTAGCGCTTTTCCATCTCGCTGATGGCCCAACGCAATCCGAACGCAACTTTCTTGGGATCGTTGATCACCGGCACCAACAGATGCGGCAGATCGTTGTAGCAGGTGAACTCGACCCGCTTGGGATCAACCAGTATCAGACGCAGTTGCTCCGGCGTACGGCTCATCAGGAAGCCATTCAGTATGGCGTTAAGGCAGACGCTTTTGCCGGCGCCTGTCGCGCCAGCCACCAGCAGATGCGGTGCCTTGGTCAGATCGTATATCAGATCATTCCCTGCCACGTCTTTGCCCAAAGCCAGCGGAACCTCATACTTGCCTTTGTTCCAAGCCGCGCCCTCGATAATCTCACGGAAAGTAACCGGGCACGCGCGCCGGTTGGGAACTTCAATGCCGACAGCGTTCTTGCCCGGAATAGGTGCCTGTACTCGCAAACTGTTCGCTTCTAAAGCCATTTGAAGATTGGCCGTGAGGCTAGCGATACGCTCAACCTTGATATTGGGCGCGGGACGCAGCTCGTACTGGGTCACTACCGGACCTGGAGTGGTGCCAATGACCTCCACCGGCACATTGAATTGCTGCAGGGTGTCCACCAGAATATCGCAGGTCTCCTCAATGTTGCCGTGATCCGCGCTGCCTTGCGGAATTGGGTTGAGCAGAGATACTGGCGGCAAGGGGTAAGCCTGCTGCGGCTGTTGACGGGAAACTTCAGCAACAACCGGAGAAACAGTTGCAGCAGCAGCGATAGCGGGTTTGACCGGTTCACGCTGACGCTCGCGCGAGCGCTCGGTGGAAGCCGCCTGCCGCGCCATATCCAGACGCTGCCGCAGACTCTCCTTTTGCGTCACCGCTTCACTAGGGCGGGTATCACCCTCTTCCGGCACGGCATCCGAGGTCTCCTCAGCCGCCATGCCCCGCGCACGTTTGCTCGCGAGACCGTCTTTTTCACGCTGCCGTTCCTCAGCCCGAGCACGCCGCGCCTCTTCCTTGGCCCTCCGTGCAGCCTCTTTAATAGTCTGACGCTGCCTGCGCTCTCGCTCGCGGTCCGTCAGTCCGTCATCCGCCTCCTGTGCCGAAACTTCCGCAGGAACTCTGGCGCGCCGCTCGCTCCACCAACCGGTTACATTGATAATCGTGTGAAAGACATTGCGCAGACCCACTCCCATCAGGAAGGCGAACAGCATGATGCTGAGCATCAGCATTCCTCCGCCCACCGGACTGAACCAGCGGGCCAGCAGCCGGGTCATGAGCCAGTAACCAACCGCACCACCGGCATTGGGTTTAAGGTTCAGACTCTCCAGAACGCCGCTAAATACTGTCGCGCCGCCCAACTGCAGCAGACAGCATAACGCCACCATAAACAGCCCCATCCAAGCCGAACGGCGTCCGATGCGCAGATTCCTGCCGGACATCAACATGAAACTCAGCAGCAGAACAAAAAAAGGAACAAGCCACAAGGCAAGGCCCAGCAGACTGTAACCGATAAATACCGACCAGGCCCCGGCCACACCGATCAGGTTTGCAGGCGGATCAAGCGGCGGCACATTCAGCCACGAAATGTCCCGCCAATCGTATGTGATCAAACTAAGCAGGGGAAATAAAGCAACAGGAAACAGCAGCATACCGAAAACCCGCCGGTATAACCGCCGTTCGGACTCTTGCTTCTGATCTGTCTTCATTTTTTGTTCATCAGACATAATAATCCGTCAGTAAACTGTTTTCGCTTCAGGTTGCGCAGGCAAGTCAGCCAACACAGGAATCAATCTGACTTTGGTCGGCAACGGACGCATATCGTCTACCGTGAGCCCTTGCCTTATATGCAGAGTCACGTTCACCTCGTTGGTAACCGACAACGACGCCGGCAAGCCGTTCCCGCTAGCAGAGGCCATAATCTCTCCGAATGTGATGGCATCGACAACCTCCGAGCGCCCAGTGACCTCCACGTCCACCGCTTCCGGTTCAGCCCTCCAGCGGTGGCCGTTCGGGAAAGGCTGCGTGATGACAACCGGCACACGCTCAATCTTGATGGTTTTCTTTTCGCTAAGTATCAAAACGTTGACTAGCATCTCGGACGGATCGACAACCGCGTTAAGCGCTCCGCCGGGCGGTATCAAACGCACGCTGGTGTTGAACGACTGCGAACGCCCGTCAACATCTACCGCCTCCGTCCCGATCTGCACCGTCTCTGCGTCCAAAGGCGAGAGCCAGCGCCGCGACCCCTTTACGACCGCATTGGTTTGCTGGAAAACCAGTTCCACCCGGCCGCGAGCCTTGCCCGTAACAGTCGGCGGTGCCACCGGCAGTTGCAGCGACATCGGTACGTCAAACTTTACAATTACCGGATTGGGGTCGATCTTCGCCACGCGCAAACCGCGCACACCCAGCAGGTTGGAAGGTTTGATCTTCACCGCCACGGAGTCAAGCATATCACCTTTGCGCTGCTTGGGCCGCACCACGCAGCGCACGTTCGCGACCGATAATTGATTTACTTCCGAATACGAGCCGCGCACAGTCACCTGAACCGAGCGGGGTTCAACCGATTCAACGACAGCCCCGGCGGTGTCAACATCTATTTCCGCGTCTACGGGGATCGTTATCACCCTCACGTGACTGATTTCCGAGCGTATCGAAAAATATATCAGCACCGCGATGATCAGGGAAAAAAGCTTCCAGTAACCGTTCCTTAAAAAAGCCATTCGCAAAAGCAAGAGCACCTTTTCAGAGCGCATGACCAGCCTCCTGCTTGACGTTGATTTTGAAGCTCTTCGAAAAGTAGGCCGTCAGCCAATCCGTCATGGTTACCGAACCCTTCGTCTCATTCGGCATGGCCTTGCGCAGCCAGCGCAACAGCAGCTTCTCGACCTTGTCGTCACTGTAGCGGTGCAGCCTCCCGTTGTGCGCGACAGCTATCTTGCCGGTCTCCTCCGACACCACCACAACCACCGCGTCCGTCTCCTCGCTCAAACCGACGGCGGCACGGTGGCGCATGCCGGATGTGGTCAGATTCCCTTGGTTGGAAACCGGAAAGAGGCAGTGGGCGGCGGCGATTGTGCCATCCCGGATAATTATGCCGCCGTCATGCAGCGGCAAAGGCGGCGTGAATATCGAGACCAGCAGCTCGTGGCTCACCAGCGCGTTAAGCTTCACGCCGGTTTCCTCATGCCCGTGCAGCGAGATACCGCGCTCAACGGCGATCAGGGCACCGATACGGCTCTTGCCGAGATTAATCACGCTGCGGCAAAGTTTTTCCGGCACAGAGTCCTGCAACGCGGCATAATGCCGGCCGAATAGTTTCTGTCCGCCAACCAGTGCCAGTACGCGACGGATCTCCTGCTGAAAAACCACCACCATGCTCAGCGCCAGATAAACCAGCAGAAAATACACCACCCGGGCCAGCACGTCAAAACGGAACAGGTAGGTGAAAAGCAGCAATGAAACCACCAGCACGCAAAATCCCAGCAACACCTGCGCACTGCGCGTGCCTCTGACAAAACGTATCAGAGCATAGATCCCGAAATACAGGATCATGATCTGCATTACGTCATTCAACCCGATCTGTAATCCATCGAACATATTTACCTTGCGCCATCAAGTTGATCCAGCTCAAACGCCACCTTCAAAGCCTGGCGGGTCGCCTTGACATCATGCACCCTGACCACTGCGGCGCCGTGCAAAGCGCACCACACCGCCGCGCCGACACTGCCGCCCAGACGCTCAGTCGCCGCCGGCTCATCACACAGCTCTCCAATAAACCGTTTGCGCGATGCCCCGATCAGCACAGGCGCCAGCCGAGCCAGACGCGGAACCGCCGCCATAAGCTCCAGATTATGGCGTGTCGTCTTGGCGAAACCTATGCCCGGGTCAATCACAACCCTGTCCCGCGCTATGCCACGCGCCGCGCATTGCGCCAAGGCCGCAGCCAGGCAATCCTCAACCTCTGCCACCACATCCTCATAAACAGCCTGCGCCAGCATCGTCTTTGGCGTACCGCGCATGTGCATAGTGACCAACCCGCAGCCGCTTTCGCGCACAACGTCGGCCATCTCCGGACCATCGGTCAAAGGCATCACGTCGTTGATTATGCAGGCTCCCGCAGCTATGGCCGCGCGCGCCACCGCCGGACGCCGCGTGTCGACAGAGATAGGCACACCGCATCGGCCGTTAAGCCCGCTGACCACCGGCATCACGCGTCTCAGCTCTTCAGCCTCGCTTACATCATCTGCTCCAGGCCGGGTTGACTCGCCTCCAATGTCCAACAGATCCGCGCCATCTTCAACCAGTTGCAGACCTTGCCTTATGGCCACAGCCGCATCGAAACACCTGCCTCCGTCAGAAAAAGAGTCCGGCGTGACATTAACTATGCCCATGACCAGAGACGTGCTGAGGTCTATCGACCTGTCACAGCAACGCCAAACTCTCTCCGTCGGCACCTTCATCGCAAACATCCTTCTGCTGCGCCTCGCTCCCGGCCGCCTCCGCCTTCAAAAGCTGCTCGACATCACGCCCGTCCATGGTTTCAAACTCCATTAACTTATCAACAAGTATTTCCAGTTTGTCACGGTGGGCGTTGATCATTTCAGATGCACGATTGTATGCTTCGGCAACTATCCGCAGCACTTCCTCGTCGATTTTTTTGGCGGTATCTTCGCTGTAGGACTGGTTGCGCACCACCTCGCGCCCCAAAAACAGAGTCTCTTGGTTGTCGCCGAAAGACTGAAAGCCAAAAATGTCGCTCATGCCGAACGCGCAAACCATGCTGCGGGCGATATCGCTGGCCATCTTGATGTCCATTCTGGCGCCGGTCGACAAATCTCCTGTGAAAAGCTTCTCGGCGATCCTGCCGCCCATCAGCACCACTAACTGATCCGTCAACTCACTCTTGCTCCGGTTTAGCACATCGCGGTTCGGCAAGGACATGGTGGCACCCAATGCCTGGCCGCGCGGTATGATGGTGACCTTGTGCAGCGGCTCGGAATGCTCGCACAGCACCTGCAGCAGGGCATGCCCCGACTCATGCCACGCGGTAATACGTTTTTCCTTGTCCTCCATCGCACGGCTGCGCCGTTCCCGCCCCCACAGCACCTTGTCGCGCGCCTCCTCAAAATCGCTTTGCTCAACCCAAGGTTTTCCGCCGCGCGCCGCCAGCAGAGCCGCTTCATTCAACAGATTAGCCAGATCGGCTCCAGAGAAACCAGGCGTGCCGCGCGCGATCCTCGAAAAATCAGCATGCGGCGAAAGCTTGATCTTGTCGGCATGCATCCGCAAAATCTCCTCGCGTCCGGACAAAGTCGGCAGGTCGATCACGATCCGGCGGTCGAAACGCCCGGGACGCAACAGTGCCGTGTCCAGAACATCGGCCCGGTTGGTGGCCGCGATAATGATCACACCTTCCGAAGTGTCGAAGCCGTCCATCTCCACCAGCAGAGCGTTCAGCGTCTGCTCGCGCTCGTCATGTCCGCCGCCGATACCGGAAAACCGGCTGCGCCCGACCGCATCGATCTCATCAATGAAGATCAGGCAAGGCGCGTGCTTCTTGCCCTGCTCGAACATGTCCCGCACACGCGAGGCGCCCACGCCCACGAACATCTCCACAAAATCCGAACCGCTGATGCTGAAGAACGGCACCCCCGCCTCGCCGGCGATAGCCTTGGCCAGCAGCGTCTTGCCGGTGCCGGGAGGCCCCATCAACAGCACACCCTTTGGTATGCGCCCGCCCAGCTTCTGGAACTTCTGCGGATCTTTCAGAAACTCCACTATCTCCTGAACCTCTTCCTTCGCCTCCTTGATGCCAGCGACATTCGCGAAAGTCAATTTCTTCTTGTCCTGGTTGAGCAGCTTAGCCCGGCTCTTGCCGAAGCTCATCGCCCCCATGTTGGCCGATTTTATCTGCCTAATGAAAACAAAGTAAAGAATCGCCAGAAAGAGAAAAATGAAGAAAAATTCACGCAAAAGCGGCCCGAAAAAGTTATTGCTGTAAACCAGCGGGCAAGGGATCTCTTTTTCCAAAAGGAAAGCCTCAAGGTTCTCCGAAGGCATCATGTTCACCTTGAAACGCTCTTTCAGTTCCCCCTTCAGGGTGCCCCGCAAAAAGGTCAGGCCGTTGGACTCGCGCACCAGCTCGACTTTCTCGATCATACCCTGCTCGGCCAGACGGCGGAACTCCAACTGATCCATGACCTTATGATCGACCTCATTCTTGCCGAAGATCATCCAGAGCATCATCACCAGCAACATCCCGACCACAAGCCATGCTCCGAATACACGCTTGGGCGGCATCGCTCCCGACGCAGCTTCACTATTTTGTTTTTTGCTCCCCTGCGCCGACGACAACGGCGGCGGATCAGACACCTGACGGTTTTTAAGATTATCTTTGGACATATGCTTCATAATACTTTCAATTGTGCAACGGAGGCAACCTTAAAAAGGCCGTGTTCCATCATTACAATTCCTAACTCCTGATTGCTGAATCCTAACTCTCTAGCCCCGCCCCCATCTGCTCTATCAACAATGGGATCAACTGCTTTTTGCGTGACAAAATGTCCCTGCACATATAGATCCCGCTCTCAATTTTGGGGAAGACGATGCGTCGCACGAACTCGTGATCGCCGTCGATCAGCAGCACTGAACTCAAGGCCGTAATGTCGGTTATCATCAGGGCCGCAAAATACAGCCCCTCTGCCGCACGCCTGCCCGCCAGCGCCTCCAGCAGTTCGGTCTTGCGTCCGATCAGGTCGTTTGTCGCGCTGACTTCGACCTGCGCGACCATGAACTTCCGAGCGAATTCCTCATAGACCTTTGAGTCCATGCCGATAATCTCGCCTACCGGAACATCCATGAGCTGCCGCACGCTGCTGAAGATCTCGCGCCCGAAGGTCTCGATGTCCAGATCCACCAGTCCGGCCAGATACTCGGCCAACTCACGGTCGGTCGCCGTGGTGGTGGCGGATCTCAACATCAGCGTGTCCGTGAGTATCCCGGCCAGCAGCAGCGCCGCGATGCCCGGCGTGAGAGTGGCCTTCTGTTCGATATACATCCCGGCCACGATAGTGGCGGTCGCGCCCACAACCCGATTGATGAATGTGATCGGATAACGCGTCGAGAAATTCCCCAGCCGGTGATGATCCAGTATCTCCAGTATCCGGTAGTTGTCCAGACCCTCCACCGCCTGGCTCAGCTCGTTGTGATCAACCATGATGATGTCGATGTTGGGGTCTTTGATCAGATCACTCTCGGAAAACACTCCAACCACCACCTGCGAGTCATCCACCACCGGCACACAGCGCGATGGGGTCCCGGCCAGCACTTCACGCACCGCGCGTACATAACTGTTCGCGCTGACCGGCTTGGCCTGTTCGTCGGCCATGAAACTGACCGGCGTGGAGTACAAGATCAGGAAAGCGGTCGAGGAGGTGTCATAGGGCGAGATCATGACCGAAACCCCCCGCTTTTCCGCCAATTCGCGCAAGCCCTTGGCCAACGGCATGCCGTTAGTTATGATCACGGCCCGCGCGCCTTGTTCGATGCTGTAGCGCTGTATCTCCTCGCGGTCGCCGGTCACCACCAGCGCGTTGGACGGTATCTCCGACTCCAGATGTTTCTTGAAGGAAGCGGTGGATGAGGCCGCCACCAATATCCGCGACTTCACCACCTCGTCGGCGTTGAAGGTCAGAACCGGTTGCGCCTTCAGTGTCTGCAAAAGCAGCCGGATGCTGGTCGGCACGATCGCCTTGCGGTGCGGGTTGATCTTGCGGGTCAGGTTGCTCGCGAACGCGTTGTGGTGCAATACCGCCCGGTAACGCCCCTCGCCGTCAACCACCGGCAGGATCTTGACGTTCTCGACCTCCATCTGCTCAAGGGCGTCCCACAGCGAGGTCGTCTCCATCACCGTTGTCAGCGCCCCAGCGAGATAGTAGCCGACCTTGGGCACCAGATCCGGAATATATTCCGGCGTCGGTATCTTGAAACGATCCAGAATGTACTCGGTCTGCGGCGTGATCTTCCCGGCGCGCGCCGGGAAACAGTTCTGCCAGCCCTGCTGGCGCTTCAGCTCGGCATACGCTATGGCCGACACGATCGAGTCCGTGTCGGGATTGCGGTGCCCTATTACATAAGTGGTTTTCTTCATATCGAATGGGCATATATATTACCACATGCACACCAAAGAAAACCAGCCGCAAAACCGCACGCACGTAAACCAAAACAAGGCTTTACATACGTCGACCCCAGCGCAACCCCTTGCAGTCATAATGCTCGAATGCTATTTTATGCCCATTGCAATCCCGCCTACATAAACTTTTCGGTTTAGCTGACTACGGCACGCCGCCACTTTTGCTGGCGCCTATGGCCGGCTACACCGACGCGGCCATGCGCCGCGCCTGCCGTTGCCAAGGCGCCGCGCTCTGCCACACCGAGATGACCAACGACCTCGGGCTGCTGCGCGCCGACAGCAAGACCTGGCAGTTGCTCGAAACCTTTGACGACGAAGCCCCCTGCGTGGCCCACCTTTACGGCTCAAACCCCGACTCGCTGGCCGAGGCCGCCGCGCGGGTCGCTGCCACCGGACGTTTCGCCGGGATCGACCTCAACGCTGGCTGCCCTGTGCGCAAGATCACCGCCTGCGGCGCGGGCGCAGCCCTCATCCATGATCCGCAGCGCATCCACGACATCCTGTCCGCCATGCGCAAATGCGTAACTCTGCCGCTGACCATTAAGACGCGCCTCGGCCCGCGGCCGGACGCGGTCATGATCTTTGAAATTTTGGCCGCCGCCGAGTCCGCTGGCGTCGACGCCCTCACCCTGCACGCGCGCTTCACCTCGCAGGGACACGGCGGTCTGCCCGACCTGAATCTGCTCGCCGAGACCAAACGCCGCGCGCGCATACCGGTCATCGGCAACGGCGGCGTGCGCACTGTGCAAGACGCCCGGCGCATGTTAGCCGAGACCGGGGTCGATGCCCTCATGATCGCGCGCGCCGCCCTCGGCAACCCCTGGATATTCGGCGAGATCAGCGCGGCGCTGGCTGGCGGCGCAGCGCCGGATCTGGCGGCAAATGCAGATGGGCACCGCGACTTGGGCGAGATCAGCGCCGCCATCGAGTCGCACATGGCCGACACCCGCGCACTGTTCGAACAGACTAACACGCATCAAGGCGTGACACCCTCTGCCGCAGAGTCGGATGCGCACCTTGTCGCGGTTTTCCGCTGCCACCTTTTCCGTTACCTGCGCGGACTCAAAGGCTCCTCCTATCTGCGCGGGCGCCTGCACATGCTGAACTCCCTCGCCGACATCCGCGCCGCCGTAGCCGCCTGCCTCGAACGGGAAAGCGAATACCGCAGCCGCCAATGAACGGCCATTTGCGCTCCATTGTTCTGCAAATTGGATTGCGGGCTAATCCCGCATTAGTCTATAATCTTTGACCTTATATCAGGAGGGGTGTCTGAGTGGTTTAAAGAACCGGTCTTGAAAACCGGCGTGCCGCAAGGTACCGGGGGTTCGAATCCCTCCCCCTCCGCCATTCGACGCGTTCGAGATAGACTTCCTCAATCTCTCACTTGCTCATGGCAGGCCATTCGAGCCCTGAACCTTCAGGCATCCGAAAGCGTCGAATGCCCTGAGCCTGCCGAAGGGCCTACGCTATGAATTGGTATACCTACATTCTACGATGCTCAAATGGATCTTTCTATGTCGGTCACACAAACAGTGTTGAAAATCGATTTGCCCGGCATCTACAAAAATCCGGTGCGCGCCATACTGCCAGTTATGAACCAGAGCGAATAGAATATACGGAAGAGTTTGATTCGGAAAAAGAAGCGATCCGTCGCGAACGTCAGATAAAAAAGTGGACCCGTGCTAAGAAAACAGCCCTTATCAATAAAGATTTTGAACAGTTAAAAGCACTGAGTAAAAGTTCCTTCAACCGCGCCTTTCAAGCCTTGGCAAATTGAATCAGCACATGCTTTTTCTGACAAAGATAAAGCGGTCGCTTTCGAGCGTTATTTGAAAACCGGCTCCGGTCGCGAATTCGCGCGCCGGCATTGGTAGGCGGGTTTACCGTGAAAGGCAGGAGCCGTGCTGGCGCAGTCGGCAAAGAAAGGGCGCCAAGTATGGCGTAATCGTACGGGTGGGATTCAAGATAGTTGATGTTTAAGCGGCATGGAGTCGGGAGCGGAAGCGCGCGGCGAGTGCGCCAGTTCGGCTGCCAGTGCCGCATAGCGGGCCATCAGCCGCTTGTACCGCCTTCCGGCATCTAGCAGCCGCTCGACGTCGGCCACCCGCCCCGCCGGGATCCGCCTCGACTTCCGCTTGCGGGGGCCGGCCCTGTACTGCAGGACGGCAGGCGCCGCGTAAACGGAGACGCTGCCGTCCTTCTTCACGTACTTGTTGGACTTGTTCTTCAGCAGGTTCCCTTCAAGGCACGGCCCGATGGCCCGAACCTCGGCTAGGATGCCGCGCATCTCGGTGATCATTTCGTGTTCGGTCATGTCATCTTCTGTTGTCTTCTAATCTGAAGACTCTAAATTAACACAAGAAAAGAGTTGCGCAAGCGGGAAAAACAATGAATCGCGCATTTTTGGGGCCGGAGCGCAACACCTCCCGTCAGAATGCCTCTTCCACATCATCTATATTGAAGCCCACCCATCTCGTGTCCTGCGCCCGCTCCGCCGTTGACAACCGGCGTCGGCAGGGTATACTCATTCTTCATGACTGCTCTTAAAACCATTTATCTGGACAACAATGCCACCACCCGCGTCGCGCCAGAGGTGCTGGACG
>JAQVQN010000380.1 GCA_028701555.1 Kiritimatiellia bacterium
GTCTCCGCGATGGTCGAAGCGTGACACTGCGGCGTCGGCAGCGGGTCGCAGATAAACCCCGAAGATACCACCGCATCCGCCAAAGCACAATTAACAAAAAACAAACCTACTATAGATAGCACAATGTTATTCATGTTTTACAAACCTAAAAAGCGGCTTCAAATGCATTCCTTTTATAACTGTGCCCTTACTTTAACCCACAAATAGTTCGGAAACCAAGCCCAAGCATATGCCTTCGGGTTGCATAAATATGCACTGGAATTGCATAACTAAAGAGAACCGCCCACCGTGAAAATACAGCAGTTTATCTTTTTCACCTGAAAAAGGCCTATCTGCACGCACCGGCACACTTCCGATAGCACCGGCCCACCAGACACTAAGGCGCTTGCGGCATCTTTAAACGGTCGAGGTCATCCAACCGAATCTTGAACACCTCTACCGTCTGTTTCAACGTAGCGCAGGCGACTAGCAGGAATCCCTCGTGCTCAATCGCGTGCGGATAGTCGACATGCCGCCCCCCCACCAGATAAAACATGCGGTCGAAGACCAGACCATCTTTACTCAACGATACGGTCATCGGGTCGCGCTTCTTGGGATTGGGGTTGGATACCAGCACGTGACGCCCGTCCCTGAGCTTTAACCCGAAAAATTTCGAGGTTGCGTCCGGAAAATTCGTCTTTACCAGACGGCTCCATGTCCGTCCGTTATCCGCAGAAAATGCCCGAAAAAGATAGCCGCTGCGGCTGTTGTCGCGGAATAACGCCGCCAACCTGCCGTCCGCCAGCACCCACCAGCAAGGTTCCTCCGCCTCCAGCCCCGCATTCATATAAGTGACAAAAGGGATCGACTCCCACTCGTCAAAGGCTTTAACTCCGCCAAAGAGCAAATGCACGTTGCGGCGGTGGTCGCGGCGCGACATCATCCACTCGCCGCTCGGCAACCGTTTCGGCGGGAAATTGTTGAGCGCATCATCAAAGACCAGCCCGGCATGACGCCAGACGTCGCCGCCTTGCGTCCCCAGCTCGAAGGCGTGCAACTGCAACCCTTTGTTGGCGTAGGCAGGCGCTTTGTAGCGGCTTGCCAGCGCCAGCATCTTACCGTCCCTGATCCAGAACCCGCGCGCGATCCAGCCGAAACCCTCTTCCGGTTTTCCCGCCAGATCGCCAATCGCGCTCCAGACCAAACCGTCCACACTGGTGGCGAACGAAACACACTGTCCCGCCAGATCATGATGCGGCACTTCATTCGGCGCAATCGGCCCACCCGGCCCGTCGCTCCACATCGCCCAATAGAGGCCATCATGAAACGCAAGGTAATTATGCTGGTTCACTCGCAGACCATTTTCGCCCAACACATCGCTGACCACCCCGTGCCGGTGGGGGATGCGCGGCAACGCATTGAAGTCGATGCGGTGCGTCTCTGCCGGCACCCAAGCGCCTGCCAACATCACGCCACTCTCACTTGGAGGCGTTTCGGCTGAGGCTGTCAGACATGCCGCCACACCGACAAGCCTTAACAAAGTTATCCGCATATTCCACACCCCTTTTACTGCACGCTGATAAACGTGCCGAGCGGAGGCAGATCACTCCAAATGCCTTCGACACTCCAGTCGTCTACGCGTAACGTTGATGCTGCGATTGACAACCCCCATGCATAAAGCCGGACTTGCGCCGTTCCCCTTTCGATCGAAGGTACCAAATCCTGCGGCACCGAGAAACAGTAAGGCCGCACGACATTATCTATCCCGTAAGTTCCAAGAGGAATATTCACCCCGCCCGCATAAAACGTGGCAAAGATAGTTCCCGTCCCAGAACCAGTCCGCGCATACAGCGAGACAAGCTTTGGCTTTAGACTGGTGTCCCAGCGCGGCGTCAGATCGAAAGCTATGTACAGGTCTTGCGCCGTCCCGTTCAATACGTCGACAGCTAGTGCAGGCACCCCGCTATCGCTGCCGACAAAGTTGTTTGTGAGGGTATAATATGCGACGGTGCCTGTCCCTTCCGATGTGATCGAGGACACGCTGACGCGCGGATTGCCTGCCGTATTGGTTTCCGCATTACCGGTGAAAGGGAACAACGCCACAACCGGGTTGGCCGGATAAAGCCCAGTGAAACCGATCACCTCGACATCGTCAACCCGCATAGTTGACTGAGCCTCGGTCGTGAAGTAAATCCGGAATTCCATAGCCACTGCAATATTGTCGCGCAACGCTGCGGGCACATGAAAAGCGTACGACCACACCGTGCTCGATATTTCCGCCGTCCCGAATGAATATTCTTCGCCGTGAACAAGCGCGACCGTTTCCAGCACACCCGTACCCGACCCTGTCCGCGCATAAACCCTGATGTGGGTCGGCATCAACGCGAAGCGGTTGGTTGGCGTTATAACGAAGCGGAAATAGTTGTCGCGCAACCCGGTTCCCAAAGGTTCAGTTGCAAGCATCGGCACCCCGCTGAAAGTATTGGACGAAGAGACAGGAAATGAGTAAGTGCCAGAATTTATAGCAGCAAGGCTAGCGGAAACAAATCCCTCATCGCTTAACGTGGCAGATCGGCTGCTGCCTGTGAAGGTGTAAAGAGCCACCCTATTGAGCCCGTTAGTGAAAGCACCGCTCAACTGCAGGTTGTCGATACGGCTGCTGCCGCCCGTGGAGTCAGCCGACCACGTGCCGCGGATGCGGATGCGCTCGGCATTTTCCAGCGCGGCTATGCCCAGCAAGTTCGTGTAGGCATGCCATGTGTCGTCACGTGTTATCGTTAATGTCTCAAGTGTCTGAAACGCCTCTTCACCCGCTGCGTATTCGAGCGTCAGCCCTGTCGGCCCTAGGTCTGCTGTGGAGCGTATGTCGAAACGCAACACAAGATCGCACATCCCAAGACTCGAGCACTCCAGTTCAAAGTAGTTACTGCCTGCGTTGCCAGCCCCGATCAAGCCGGATGTCCAGCTCGCGCAAACGTCATCAAGATATTGGATGCCGTCGGCATCTACAAAACCAGGCTCTCCCTTTTGACCGCCTGCAACCGCGAGCCCGCTTCCCGCTTCAACCAGAGCCAGCGTCGGCCGCATGCCGA
>JAQVQN010000381.1 GCA_028701555.1 Kiritimatiellia bacterium
GTCGTGAAAGAGATGTTCGCCAAATTCGTCGAGTCCCGTCCCGACGACCTGATAGGCCTAGTTACTTTCGGCGGCTTCGCCTCCACCCGCGCCCCGCTCACCGCCGACCACCGCACCCTGCTGCATGTGCTGAATGGCGTGGAAATTCCGCGCGACCAAGGCTCAGACCAAGAGGAGCTGCAGACCGCCATCGGCGACGGGCTAGCCACCGGCGTCGCGCGCCTGATGGATGCCGAACCCCAGACCCGCATCGTCATACTGCTCTCGGACGGCGAGTCCAACACCGGCATCATAACCCCGGAACAGGCCGCAGACGCTGCCGAAAAAACCGGCGTACGCGTGTATACCATCGGTGTAGGCTCCAACAACCCCCGTACCCCGTTCAAAACGCGCGACATGTTCGGACGCGAAACCATCGCATACGCCAATGTGAGTTTCGACGAAAACCAGTTGAAAGCGATCGCCGAGAAGAGCAACGGTCGTTACTTCAGCGTCAGCGATCATGACGGCCTCAAATCCGCATTGGAAGAGATCAACACGCTGGAGACCACCAAGATCGACCGCCAGATCTACCAACGCTTTGACGAACACTTCGTGCCTTTCCTGCTCTGGGGTGCCGCCCTCGCAGCCCTCGCCCTTACACTTAACATGCAGTTTGTCCGCCGCCTGCTTTAACCCCTAACTCCTGACTCCTCCTATGCGATTCGTTTATCCATGGTTATTACTGTTGCTCTCCGCAGTCCCGCTACTAGGTGTTACCTGGCTCTGGCTTTTCCGCCGTTCGCAACGCCGCCTCGCCCTGCTGGTGGCGCCTGCCATGCAATCGCGGCTGATGCCGCCGAACCAGGCCTTACGCTTCTACGCGCAATTCACGCTGATCATGGCTGGTCTCGCACTGCTGACTTTCGCCGTGGCCCGTCCGCAATGGGGCAGGCGCGACGAGAAAGTCCTGACCCGCGGCCGTAACCTCGTCATCGCGCTTGATGTCTCGCGTTCTATGCTCGCCAACGATGTCCACCCCAACCGACTGGAACGTGCCAAGGCCGACATCATGGATCTTATCGAGGATCTCAAGGGCGATCGCGCCGCGCTGTTGACGTTCCGCAGCAAAGGCAACCTCGTCTGCCCCCTCACCACCGATTACGCCTTCTTGCGCCAGTCCCTCGACGGCACAACCCCTGAATCCGCGCCGCGCGGCGAAACCGACCTCGGCGACGCCATCCGCAAATCGCTGGAGGCACTCGACCCTGCCCTTGATGAGTACAATGCCATCCTGCTGATCTCTGACGGCGAGGATCTTAAAGGCGACGCTCTGGAAGCCGCGCACGAGTCCGCCCGTCGTAATATCCCCATCTTCACCGTCGGCATCGGCGACGCCTCCGGAGCCACCATCCCGGACACTGAAGGACACGGCGTTCAGAAATTCAAAGGCACAGCCGTGCAGACCCGCCTGACAGCCGAAACCCTGACCGCCATCGCCAACGCCTCTAAGGGCCGCTACATCCCCCTAGGCACCGCCGGAACCGCACACACCACCCTCGGTGCCATCTACCGCCGACACCTGCGCCAGTTGGCCGCCAAAGAACAGCAGGAGATGATTGAGAACCGTTATCAAGAGCGTTATCAATTCTTTCTCTTTCCTGCCATACTCTGCATTCTGGCTGCCGCAGCCCTCAGCCGCGGCCGTCTGCGCGGCCTCACCTCCCGCCAAAACGCCTCCGCTGCCGCATCCGTATTGCTTCTCACCGCCCTCACCCTCCACGCCCAACCCGCAATTCCAAAATCTCAAATCTCAAATCTCAAATCTCAACCAACTTCTAACTCCCCCCCCTCCACCGCCGCAGCCACTAACCACGTTCCGGTCTTCGTGGCTCCCGGCCGCGCCGGCGCGCGCGAGGCGCAGGCACTGCTGCGCAAAGGCAAGGCCGCCGAAGCCGCCGAAGCATTCATCTCTGCCGCGCGCGGCGCGGACAGGGAAGAAGCCGAATCCTACCGCTACAACGCCGCCTGCGCCTTCTGGCAGGCACAGGATAATGAAAATGCCATACAGCAATTACGCTCGCTGCTGACCTCCAAAACCTTTGGTGCCCGAGCCGGCGAGTTGCTGGGCAAAATACTGCTGGAAAAGTCCCAAGGCGAGATCGCGGAGCAACCTGCTTCCGGCCTTGAGGCCCTAGAGGAGGCTGCGGCCGCTTTTCAGCGCGCGTTGCATGACGCGCCGCAGGACGAGCGTCGGCAACGTAACCTCACCCGTGCCGTAGACCACCTGCCGCAAGCGCGGGAAAACGCGCACATCGCCAAGGTTCTGGAAAAACATGGACAAAGCCCAGCCGACACCCTCATGGACCTTATGCTGCACGAACAGCGCTCGATTGCGGAAGCCGCCTCGACTCTCTTCACCAATGACGCGCCCGCACTGATCGCGCAAGCCGAAAGCCTAGCCCGCCGCCAACAAGAAATCTCAGACCTATGGATACCGCTTAAACAGCAAATGCTGCAGGCTGTGACCAACCAGCAGCAGCAGGCACTTTTCGCCAGTCAGATCGAGTTGGCGCGCGACAGCATGAGGGGCACAGCCCAAGCGCTGCAAGATCTTTTGCCTGAGTCAGCTTCTGAAGCGGAGCGCCTCGAGCCTTTGGTCTACCCCTTCTGGCAAGCTGTCGCCATGCCGCCCTCCCTGATTGACCAGGACATCATCTGCCAGAGCAATGCCATCCGCTCAATCGGTGCGCGTTATCTAAAAGGCCGCGACACGCAAACCGAAGCCCTTTCACTGACCGTGCTGTTCCGCCAGCGCTTCCCGGAATGGAGCCAGCAATACCAGCAACAAGCACAGTCCGACACCAACATGCCGCCCTTTACAGCCGAGGATCAGGCCAAGATCGAGGCCATCGCCGAAAACACGGAAAAAATCCAGCAAGCAATTGTTGATCAAAAACCGACTGAAAATGAGAAACTCGCGTTGCAGGAACAGGCTCTCAAAAACCTGCTGGCGATCCGGGATCTGCTGCCGAAGAACCCCAGCCAGAATCAGCAACAAGAACAACAACAACAACAAAAAAAA
>JAQVQN010000382.1 GCA_028701555.1 Kiritimatiellia bacterium
CTCTTGTAGTCCCACTCCGCCACCAGGATCGGATGCCCGAGCTTGTATTGCCGCTGCACACCCGGGCCTTGGTCTTTGTACTTTTTCACGAACCAGTCGTCAGTGCCGTTCTTGAAGACGACTTTGGCATTCTTTCCTTGCGCGGGTATGTAGTCTGAGTGCCGCAGGAAATCCTCCTCGTCGTGCAGTTCCAGCACCCGGAAAATCTTGTCAAGCGGCTGCTCCTCCTGCTTGAGCGCGTACATGAGCCCGCCGCCGCCGGCGAACCCGTCGTTCCAGGTGTCGGCGGTGTTGGCCCGCAGGGTCTCCTCGACCGTCTTGCGCGCGCGCTGCGGCAGTTTTGTTATCAGCTCCCGCTCTTTGTCGTTCATGGCGCCGATGCGCTCCCGGCACTGGTCGATCTTGGGCGCGAGGATGCTGTAGTTGCGGCCGTTATTAGCCGCCGCCTTTCTGGCGGCCTCGATATCTTCCTTGGTCACATAGTGCTTCTTGTTCAGCAGGATCTGCTTGTGCACGCCGTTCTTGCCGGTCGAGTAATACGGCAGGCCGATGTGGCAGGATCCGGTGCGGTTGAAGTTGCGCATGACGCGGTTGTCCTCGTTCCAGCGCTTGAGCGTCAGCCACAGCCACTTGTCGACGATGTAGTCCATCTCCATGCGCACCATCTGCACATAGGTCCAGGACATGGCGCGGTTGACCGCCGCCACGCGGCTGAGGGTGTCGGCCTGCACGACCGCGGCGGAGTATGCGGCAGCGTCGGCGGCGTTCTGCAGCTCGATGCGGCAGCGGATCTTCTCGCCGCCCGAAAAAACCGCGCTGGCCATCATGAAAAGCGTGAGGAAGACTATCGTCGAAACGGCCAGCACCACGCCGCTCTCGTCCTGCCACAGCCGCGTTGCGGCTCTATTGGCTGCTTTAAGCATAATCACCAACCCTTTGCCGGAAGCCCCATTTTTGGCAAAGTCACATAAGGCTTGGTCAGCACCGCCGTCTCCGTGAAGCGCACGTGCGGCCACTTCACCATGTCGCCCGCGCCGATGTTGCCGGTGGCGTCGGCGTGCTGCTCCAGATACCGCTGGCTGCGCGCCCAAGGGTCCGTGCCCCAGCCGATCATCGGCCCGACCAGCGGGAAGACCAGGGCGAAGTCATGCGTGACCGTGGCCTTGACGTTCCAGCGGCCGATCTGTTCCATTTTGACCTTGGTCTTGCGCTTGACCGCGCCGGAGCCGGGTATCACGCCCCAGCCCGGCACCTGCTTGTCCTGCTCGCCCGCGTTCTTGCCCAGCACGATCCAGGCGCAGACCTGCTCGGCGGCCTGCTGGCCGACGCTCTGATACCGTCTGACATCGTTCTCGCACACCAGCGCGGCGCGCGCGGCGCAGAAAGCCGCGTACCGCACCATCTGGCGGGCCGTCCACATGTGCGCGAACTGCATGCAGGCCAGGATCAGGGTCAGGATCACGGGAAAGGCCAGCACAAACTCCAGCATCACGGACCCCGCGGGGCCCCGGCCGGAGTTTTTCACAAACCCGTATGTGTCGTGTTTAATACTCACAAAAAAGGCCAACCTTTTTTAGGTAAGAGTTAAGAGTTAAGAGTTAAGAGGGAAGAGTTAAGAGTGAAGAGGCAAGCAGGCAAAAGAATCATCGCATAACTCTTCCCTCTTTTCCCTATTAACTCTTCCCTCTTTTCCCTATTAACTCTTCCCTCTTTTCCCTATTAACTCTTCCCTACTCCTTATGCTATCAGCGCCACGAACATGCCGACCGCGATCGGCACGCTGAACGGAACGCGGCAGCGCGCCGCGTCTTTGGGCGCCAGCGCCGCCGCCCCGGCCTTGCGGTCGTAACACCAGTCGACGGCGCAGCGCGTGAAATGCCGCAGGCGCGAGCCGTCCAGCGCGCCCGCCGCCAGCATCAGCACACCCGTCGCCACGCCCGCCAGAGAGGTGACCCAGAGCATGGTGAACAACCTGTCCCAGCCGACGATCGCGCCGGCCGCGAAGAGCATCTTGACATCCCCGCCGCCCGCGCCGCGCGCCAGAAAGGGTATCAGCAAAAAGAACCCGGCGGCGGCGGCCGCCGCGAAACCGTCCGCGAAAAGCGGCCAGCCTCCATAACCGAAACGCCCGACCAGAGCCACCGCGGCCCCGCCCAGCGTCAACCAGTTCGGCAGCACGCGCCAGCGCATGTCAAAATACGCGAGCGCGACGCCCCAGACCGACCCCAGCACTAGGGGAATGATCATACTCAGACCCTAAATCTAGGCAAGTCCGCAAACCAGGTGTGTGCGTTTGTGAGCATGTGGGACTCGCTCATTCACGCACATACTCACATACCCGCATACAGGCACTTTCCGGATTTTGTTGCTGTGATCGGGTCACAAGGCACTATCGATCCGCGTGTTCCTTGCGATAGGTCTCGTTCTCCGACTCGGCGCTGGCCGCGTCGCCCTTGGCCTTCTGCGAGCTCGCCGACGCCTTGCCGGACTCGCCGGACATCGCATGCGTCGAGGTCGAGAGGTTGGTCACGATGCCGCGGCCGAAATACATCACCGCCACCACCGCGGCGGCCGCGATCAGCACCGCCAGGATCACGTACTCCATCATCACGCCTCCGGCGCGGTCACCCGCCAGACGGCACAGCACCTTCTTTATCTTGGTGTTTCTCATTTTTTCCTCCTTCACATGCGGGGCGTCATTGCCCCAAATTATTGAACGTTGAGCGTTTAAGGATTGAGGGTTAGCGCGTGTTTCTGTCTCACGGTTCCTCCGTCAGCCTCACGGCAGCGGCAGGGCGATGCCGCTCATCACCATCCGGTACCGTTCCACGAAAGCGTTTCCGAGCAAACCGAAATCCTCGCCCTCGACAGCCCCTCCCGGCGAGAAGGTGCTCTTGCCGCCGACATTTACCAGCCCCACCGATATGCCCACCAGCGGCAGGATGATGACCATGGTCAGCAGCACATACTCGAGCAGCACGTCGCCGCGTTCGGCGCGGCAAGGCTCCTTGCGGCGCGCCGCCCGCCCGCCGCCTGCACCGATAGTGACATTGGATAAATGCCT